>DAOPYU010000006.1:0-1393 GCA_035353095.1 Candidatus Sumerlaeota bacterium
CCTGCTTGCAGAACGCCCGCACGTCGGCGGGTTCCTTGTAGCCGAGCAGGTAATTCGGGATGCCGCCGCTCAGGCAGAACTTGTGGCCCAGTTTCTGGTGTGCCTCGAAGACATCACCCCGGTCCACGTGGTAAACGATGCTGCGCTCGGGCAGTTCGGCAAAATGGTCCAGATGGCTCTTCCAGTCCCCTTCGGCGTAGAAGAGGGTCTGTTTACCGTGCCGCCAGAACTCCTCGATGATCGGCTTGAGCGTGGGCCAGTAGTGCGATTTGAAGACCTGGGGCGAGAAGAACGGCGTACAGCCGCGGTGCATCCAGTAGCCGATGGGGACCAGGCCCGCCGGGTCGGCGGTGGAAAGGCCGACATGCAGCAGGTGGGGCATGAGCGCCTCACAGGCCTGAAGCACCTTGTCGGGTTGGGTCTGCATGTCTTCGACCAGGCCCAGGTAACCGCGCAGTTTGTCCGCGATGATGTCGAAGGGGGCCTTGAAGATACCCGAGATGGCCGAGACGGTTCCGCACTCGCGGCGCAGCCGCTCGACCTGCGGGCCGAACGCCGTGAAGTACTGCATCATGGCCATGCCCCCCTTGACGAAGGACAGGTTGTTGCGGTACGTCGCGGGGGCGCCGATCGGGACGACCTCGCGCGAGACCCGGGGGAGCCAGACGTTGTAGAGGAACCCGGTCGGGTCGTCAATCAGGGCGTCGTATTCGTCCGCCTGCATGAAGACTTCGCCCTCGGGCGGTTCGAGGTACTGGAATCCCGTGTCCGGGGGGACCTGAATGCCCGGCACGCCGTAGTAACGCAGCCCGATCGCTTCCGTCAGGCCGGTCCAGACATAGACCATGTTGGGCACGACGGCGTCCCACTCGAAGTCCCGGGCACAGGCCACGGCCGCCTCGAAGGCCAGGTTGTAATCGTGGGTCACCTGCTGGGCGGTGTACCCCGCGTACTTCGCGGTGAATTCGGCGACGAAGGGGCGGATCGGCACCCGGTCCGGTTTTTCGTTCCGCATGGCCGTCACATAGCGCGCCAGGCGTTCCTGATAGAGTTGCTCTTTGTCCTGCTCCATTCCGGCTGGGGTTCCTTTCAGTCGTAAGCCTTCAGCCTCTTAGCGCTTTCCCGACAAGGGGTTCCCGATCTGAGCAGGGGCGGGTTTGAAACCCGCCCCTGCAGAAAGCTCTGGTTCTGTTTTCCCCCAGCAGAGATTGGCTAAAGGGTTCCTTTCAACAAATAACCGATCCGTCGAATCGGTCGAATTGGACGGATCGGTGTAGTCCCGGTTGCTACAGAATCCACGGGGCGCGCATGGCTGGACTCAGGAGGCCGTTGACCCGCTCGTCGTTGGTGCAGCGTTCCTTCTCCGGGTCCCACTTGATCGGGGTGTTGAGCG
>DAOPYU010000006.1:1493-13894 GCA_035353095.1 Candidatus Sumerlaeota bacterium
TCGTCGTTGGTGCAGCGTTCCTTCTCCGGGTCCCACTTGATCGGGGTGTTGAGCGTCATGGCGATGTTGAGCAGGTGGCAGATGCTCGCCGTGCGGTGTCCCGCTTCGACGGGCGCCATGGGGGCCTCGCGCGTCTTGACGCAGTCAATGAAGTTCTCGCGGTGTCCCCGGCTGCGTCCGAGCGTTTCCTCGCCCGGCCCGATGGCCTCTTTCAGCAGATTCTGGTTGCTTGCCTCGAGCTGGCCGCCGTGGATGTTGATGAAGATCCACCCGTTGTCGCCGATGAATTTCAAACCGCGCGGCGGATTACTCGTGCCCACCAATCGGACCCCGTTGGCATAGAGCGCCTCGAATTCATACTTGAGGAAGGCGTTGTAGGGACCGTCGGGGTTGTTGGTGCCCGTGGCCTTGATCTCGATCGGGCCGGTGTGGTCGGTCTTGTTGCCGAGCTGGCCGATATCAATGATATGCGCGCCGCGGTCGGTCATTTCGCCCCCGCCGGTGTCCATGATGAAGCGCCAGTAGAAGTGGCAGCGCCGCGCGTTGTAGGGCCGCCACATTGTGTGGCCCTGCCACATCTCCCAGTCGAGCGTTTTGGGAACCGGTTCCTCCTGAAGGGGCGTGAGGAATCTCCGGATTTCGTCGTGGTGCGGGTCGTTGTTGGGCATGTTGATCTGGATGGTGTGAAGTTTTCCCAGGCGCCCGTTGCGCACCAGTTCGCAGGCCTGGCGCACCGTGCCGGTCGAGCGTTCGTGCGAGCCGGTCTGGAGGATGCGGCCATAGCGTTTCACCGTCTCGCACACGGCTCGCCCCTCGGCGATCGAGTTGGCCAACGGTTTTTCGCAATAGATATCCTTGCCGGCCCGCGCCGCCGCGATCGTGATGAGGGCATGCCAGTGATCGGGAGTGCAGATCAACGCCGTATCAATATCCTTGCGTGCCAGCAGTTCGCGGAAGTCGGAGTACAGATCGCACCCCTTGAACTCGCCCGCCTTCGCCCGGTCCTCATAGGCCTTTTTCACTTCCTCGAGCGCGGGCTTCAGACCATGCGAACTCCCATCGTAGTACCCCCGATCGGTCCCCTGTTCCACATCGCACAGTGCCACCACCTGCACGTCGGGCATGCCGAGGAACTGCTTCATGTTCCAGGTTCCCTGCCCGCCCAGGCCGATGCACCCCATTGTGATGCGGTTGCTCGGCGCGGGGCGGCCCTCCGCCCCCAGGGCCGAAGCCGGAATGATCGTGGGAAACCCCACTGCCGCCGCGGCCACCGCCGCGGAACGTTTGAGAAACTGACGCCGGTCCACCTGCTGCATCTTCTTCACCTTTCCACAACCCGCTTTTACTGATCGAAAAACAAGCCGTGATCCGAATTGAAGTGGGGAGCGGTCACGTGTGGAGAACCGCTCCGTACCGTATCGTCCGGGAAACTCCCAGACCGCTAATTCACATCGTCCAGGGAGCCCGCATGCTCCGTGTCAACCATCGGTTCGCCTCTTCGTCGTTTATGAATCGTTCCTGTCTGGCGTCCCACCGCAGCTTGCGCCCGGTTCGGATGGCGATGTCGGCCAGCAGGCAGGCCGTACAGGACCGGTGCCCGTTCTCGACCGGCGCGATCGTTTCGGCCCGCGACCGCATACACTCCACAAAGTTGCGCTTGTGGTCGAGGCTCTTGTAGAGGTGCAGTTCGTCCGGTCCGATCACCGACCGCATGAGCGACTTGGGATTCGTGTCCATCGCGCCCCGCGTCACCCAGACCGAACCTTCAGATCCGATGAATTCGACGCCCGACTTGACCTGGCCCGGACCCGTGCCCTCATCCGCAAAAATCACCGTCACATCGTTCGGGTACTGATACTCGACATGGAAACGGCCGTGGACGTTCCAGAGTCCGTCCGGGGGAAACTCGGCGGTTCCCTGAATAGACAACGGCCCGCTGTTTTCCATCCCCAGTCCCCAGTGCGCAATGTCCATGTGGTGCGATCCCCAGCCGGTCAACATCCCGGCGCCATAGTCGGCGATTCGCAACCACCCGGGGCGGTCATACCCCACCTGCGGGTGGACTCGTTTCTCCGTATAGGGCGCCCAGGGAGCCGGACCCAGCCACAGGTCGTAGTTCAGGTTCTTCGGCACCGGCATTTCCGGCTCGACCCCGGTTCCCGGATCGATGCCGCACCCCACTTTGACCGTGTGAACCTTGCCGATGCGCCCATTGCGCACCAGTTCGCAGGCGAACCGGAACCGCTCGTACGAACGCTGCTGGCTGCCCACCTGAAACACCACGCCACTGCGGCGCACCGTATCGCTGACGATGCGGCCCTCCTGAATCGTCAGACTCATCGGCTTCTGGAGGAAGATGTCTTTCCCCGCCCGCGCCGCGGCCAGAGCCGGCAACACGTGCCAGTGGTCTGGCGTACAAATCATCACGGCGTCAATGTCGCTGCGGCCACAGACCGTCCGGTAGTCCTCGATCGTCTCGCACCCCTTGTACGCGCCGCTCTTCATCTCATCGGCGTAGCGCTGCTCGACGACCTTTTTTGCGTTGGCCATCCGGTTCGAGTCCGCGTCGCACACCGCCACCACCCGGATTTCGTTGAAACGCATCAGGTCGCGCATGTCGTCCGAGCCCATGCGCCCCACCCCGATGCAGCCCATGTTGATTCTGTTGCTCGGGGCGTTGGCGCCCCGGACGGAGGACGGCACGATCATGGGGAAAGCCAACGTGGCGCCTGTGGCCATCGCGCCCTTCAGAAATCCCCGGCGGGAACATTTTTTTCCGGTCAACATGGTCATTTCCTTTCCAGCGTGACCTTGGGCGGATTCGCATAATCGCGCCAGATCGCCTCGGCCTGCGCGGCGTCCAGCGAACCGTCGTACACCGCGAGCCGGTACCGCAGTTCGTAGGTCTGGCCGGGTTCGAACGCCCAGTCTTCCTGTTGTACCGGGCAAAAATTGAAGAACACCTGGTTCGAGTCGTTCCAGATCCGGACCGGTTCCGGATGGCAGCGGTTGGTCGGGTTGCTCATGAAGAGGATTCCGGCGGGCCCTTTCTCGGTCGGACCATAGACCAGGCACCACCGGGCGCGGGTGGCATGACCGTCCTTACGCGTTTTTCCCTCGGAGGTCAGGTAATCGCTGCCGGGCTTGTCCCACTCCTCCGTCGCCCGGAAACCCAGTCCACCGTAACGGTAGTGGGGGAGTTGAAGCGGGCTGGCCGTCGCGCACCGCTCGCGGATCACGTAATCGAGCAGGTAAACGCCTTTTCGGGTTTTGCCCGGCGCCCAGACGCGGATCTGCCGGTCCTCGTTCAGGGCCGTTTTCTCGCCCTCTTTCGTTTTCAGGGCCACGTGGTCGAGCTGCGCCGAAAACCCGCCGAACACCGGGCCGCTTTCCGTTCCGGTGAACTTGCGGAACCGTACCGTGCCCGTTCCGTCGCCGATGTTCCAGAAATCCACCTTCTGCCCCTCGAATACCGTATCGGTCCAAGGATTCCACAACCCCATGTGGTGGATGTGGTCCTTGGGATGGATGCGCGTGAGTCGCGCTCCGGCGAGCGTCCAGAGGGGATGCGTAAACCCGCTGCTGGTGAAGAGGGGGTTCGCCCCCTCGGGTGGCGGAACCGGCGCATGGTTAAAACGCAGGACATCCGACTGGCCGACCCGAATATCGAGCACCTTCTCGTCCTGACGCACCTCGACCGCCGGTTTTGCGGCATCGGAACCGGTTTCCAGTTCATAGACCCGCTTTTCTCCGGCGGGCGTGGTCCCGTCGAGAATCCACCAGAGTCGGGCCGGGGAACCCGCTTCCACCTGACAGGGAACCGCCACGCGTTCGTTTCCCCGGCGTTCTGTCAGTTGTACCCCTTTCCCCAGGGTATCCGGAGTCACCCCGTCCAGGACCACCGATACGGGGGAGTCCGTTCGGACGAGATCGCCCGCTTCAACCGTGATTGAACCCAGGGAAGCGGCCCACCCGCCCGTCTGAAGAATACTCAGGCTCAGGAGAGCGGACATCCCCAGAAGATTCCAGAATCTCCCCGATTTCATCCTCATCGCACGACTCCCGTCCCGTGAGATTTGCGCGTGGGAAAGGGGCTTTGGATCAGTCCCCGCCCGGCGTCCTGGCAACACACAAACGAATGCGGCTTCTCCGCACAATTTCAATCCAACAAAGATCTGGTACCAAAGTTTCGCGTCCCGATTATGAAAAGCCGATCGGGTTCGGTCAAGCTTTTTGCCACCCTCCATCCCCTTCTTTCTTTTCGGGATGGAGGCTTCATGGAATAGAAAATCCCCCGGTCGCGTCCGGGACGAGTGTCCCATTCTGCGGCCGGGGGCCTGAAAACACGTCTTATTCTGAAATTTGAGAGGAACGGGAACCGCTCCGATTCATCCCCCCCTGCAACCTTACCCTCTTAGTACCGGTAATGATCGGACTTGTACGGTCCCTCGACCGGTACGCCGATGTAGTCGGCCTGTTTCGGGGTCAGGGTGGTGAGTTTCACCCGGAGTTTCTTCAAGTGCAGGCGGGCGACTTCTTCATCCAGGCGCTTGGGCAGGGTGTACACGCCCACGGCGTGCTTTTCGGTCCAGAGGGCGATCTGCGCCAGACTCTGGTTGGTGAAGGAGTTCGACATGACGAACGACGGGTGGCCCGTGGCGCAGCCCAGGTTGACCAGACGCCCCTCGGCCAGCATGTAGATCGAGTGGCCGTCCGGGAACTTGTAACGGTCCACCTGAGGCTTGATGGTCATTTTCTCGATCCCGGGGTAGTTGTTCAGTTTGTTCACCTGGATCTCGTTGTCGAAGTGCCCGATGTTGCACACGATCGCCTGGTCGAGCATTTTTTCCATGTGTTCGATCCGGATGATGTCGCAGTTGCCGGTGGTGGTGACGAAGATATTCGCCTCCTTCAGGGCGTCCTCGACCGTCGTGACTTCATAGCCTTCCATCGCCGCCTGCAGGGCGCAGATCGGGTCAATTTCCGTCACCAGCACCCGCGCGCCGAAGCCACGCATGGACTGCGCGCACCCCTTGCCCACGTCGCCGTACCCGCACACGCACACCACCTTGCCCGCCACCATGACGTCGGTGGCTCGCTTGATGCCGTCGGCCAGCGACTCGCGGCAGCCGTAGAGGTTGTCGAATTTCGACTTGGTGACCGAGTCATTGACGTTGATCGCCGGGAACAGAAGCGATCCCTCTTTCATCATCTGGTAGAGGCGGTGGACGCCCGTCGTCGTCTCTTCGGAGACCCCGCGCAGTTCCGGCACCATTTTGTGCCAGAACTGCGGGTCACGTGTGAGCTGACGCTTGAGGACGGCATTGATGACGGCCAGTTCATGGTTGTCAGTCGGTTCGTCGAGGATCGAGGCGTCGTCCTCGGCCTTGCAGCCGCGGTGGATCAGGAGGGTGGCGTCGCCGCCGTCGTCCACGATCAGGTTCGGCCCCTTCCCGCCGGGGAAACTCAGCGCCTGCAGGGTGCATTCCCAGTACTCTTCGAGGCTCTCGCCCTTCCAGGCGTAAACCGGCGTACCCGTAGCGGCGATGGCCGCCGCCGCGTGGTCCTGCGTCGAGAAAATGTTGCACGACGCCCAGCGCACATCGGCCCCGAGCGTCTTGAGCGTCTCGATGAGGACGGCGGTCTGAATGGTCATGTGGAGCGAACCGGTGATCCGCGCCCCTTTGAGCGACTGGAGCGGACCGTACTTTTCCCGCACGCTCACCAGGCCCGGCATTTCCTGCTCGGCAATGACGATTTCTTTCCGGCCGAATTCGGCCTGGCTCAGGTCGGCCACCTTGAAGGGTTGTCCCGTGTAGTCGGGCAACTGAATGGCCGAGGCCGACAGGGTCTGCGTTGTCATCGTGCGTTCTCCTTTTTATCGTGTTTCATGTCTGGATGTGGAACGGTCTCGTCCTTAGTCTCACGAATACCCGACCGATGTCCGATCATACTGGAACCCCCGAATGGGGGCAAGTGCCGTTTGGTTGAACCCGCACACCCGTGGGTTGAGTGGTGAGCATGAAAAAGCCCCCTCCTGCGTCGGAAGGAGGGGGCTAATCACAGGGCTTCAGAAAGCCGGGGCTCAGAAATCCCGAAAACCCGAGTCTTCATCGAACGGAATGGCCTGAGCGGCCTTGCTTCTGGGGGCGGGTTGGGAAGCCACAGGCCGGGTCCTCTGATGATCCAACTGGGCCACCGGTTTTCTTTCCGACCGGATGGTGGGTGGTACGGTTACGACCGGACGGTGCGAGCCGTTGGTCCCGTTGGTTCCGTTGCGTCCTTTTGTGCTCAGGCCGGTCTGCCCCCCCTGGGCGTCAGCGCCCGTTCCGCCCACAATCCGGCCAATGGACTGGACCACCCGCTTGACCCGCTGGGACTGGCCGGCGAGTTCGGCGCTGGCCGACGCGGATTCTTGCGCATTGGCCGCGACCTGCTGGGTCATTTTATCCATCTGAGCCACGGCGTCGTTGATCTGGCGAATCCCTTCCGACTGTTCGTTTGACGCAGTCACGATTTGTGCGACTCCCTGCGCCACCGCCTTACTGCTTGCGGTCAGTTTCTGGATCCCTTCCGCGACCTGTGTCACGACTTCCGCGCCGTCGTTGGCTTGCGACACACTGGTCTGGATCAGGGTCGTTGTGTCTTTCGCCGCCAGGGCGGAGCGTTGCGCCAGGTTGCGCACTTCCTCGGCCACCACGGCGAACCCCTTGCCATGTTCCCCCGCGCGCGCTGCCTCGACGGCCGCGTTGAGCGCCAGCAGGTTGGTCTGGAAGGCGATTTCTTCAATCGTCTTGATGATCCCCGAAATCTTGTTCGACGATTCCTTGATTCCGTTCATGGTGCTGACCATGCGATCCATGGCGTCGCGGGCGTTCTGGATCACCTTCTGGGTTTCATCCATCTGCCCGTTGGCCCGCTGAGCGCTTTCCACGTTGCCCCGGGACTGGCCGGCCAGTTCCTCGAGCGCCGCGGATGATTCCTGCAGACTCGACGCCTGGTCGCTGGCGCCCTCGGCCAGGTGTTGACTGGCATCCGCAATCTGGGCGGACGCGCCCGAAATATGGTTCGCTCCGTCCATCAGTTCCTCCACCGCCTGATGCAATGGACGGGCAATGCTCCGGGCCACCCAGATCGCCACCAGGATACCGATAATCAAGACCACGACCGAGGGGATCAGAATGGCCAGAATCAGACTGTGCATCGAGCTGTCCACCATCTTCAGCAGGTCGGTCTGGGGAATTCCGACAAACAGAATGCCGATCAGGTCCCCCCCCTCGGGGGTCAGGAGGGGCATGTAAGCGGTTTCGTAGGGCTTTTCAAGGATCGGGGCAAATCCGAAGAAGGACTCCTTTTTCTGGATCGCCGCATAGGCCCCCCCGTTGGTGGCCAGAGGGGTGCCCACCACGCGTTCCCCTCCTTCTTTCTTGATGCTGGTGATGGCACGGACGAAATTCTCGCCGTTCCTGACAAAGACGGTACAATCGCACCCGATGTCTTTCTGGACCGCATCCACCATCTCGAAGCGCCCGTCAATGGCCACGCCCTCCTTATCCTGCAGTTTCCCTTCTTTCAGGGTCAGCTGGCCGAACGTGTCCTGCAGGTACCGCGCGGCCGCATTCAGGTCGCCTTTCAGGCGTTCTTTCATGCTGGTCGCCAGCAGTTTCTCTTCCGCCTGCCGGGCGTTCCGGATGGCGAAGAACAGAATGACGCTGCTGGAAAAGATCAGCAGCAAAGTAAATGAAGCAATGATCTTGAAACGCAGTGACTTGTTTTGCATGATAATATATTCCTTGTCGTAGAAATTGTATTACCTCTGCACGAGAGATCTCCAGAGCCTTCGGATTTCTACAGCGTACAGTCTCGTACCGCTGTCTTTCGGCGCAAAAGAGAAGAACTTGATGTATTTCATGTGTTTTTTTTGAAGCGTTATTCTGGGAGGAGAGAAAAAAACCACCATCCTTGGAAATGGGATTCCTTCTTCCCAGTCGTTTCATATAACGGAGATCGAGCATGCGCAATTGTTTTCTTCGGATTTTTTTTCAAGCGGGGTGCTGATTGAAAATATCGCATTGGAAGAAGACGATGATTTTGTCCTTGACGGGATTGGGGCATCCGATGATTCTTCGGAATCAGGAACGGCTTCTTCAGTTTTTCGCGCATCCGGTTTCCGTCTGGATGCGCCGTGTCGGGTGAAAATGGGGTTGTGAAAACAGCGGCCTTGTCAGGAGACGAAATGTTGAGACGAATTTTCTGGATCTTGTTCCCGTTTGTCTTTATCGCGGTTGGGGCGCTTATTGTTCAACAGGGGCTCCAGGAGAGAACCCGGGCCCGGGCCAGCGCACAATGGCCCACCGCACAGGGCACAATCACCGAGTCTTCCCTCGAACGCCGCAGCAGCGGCAGTGGGAACCGCCGCAGTACCTCTTTCTACGCGAACGTCCGGTACGCGTTTTCGGTGGACGGCCAGACTTTCACCGGCAACCGGGTGGCCTATGGAGACTACGGCTCCAGTTTTTCATCCCATGCTCAGGGTCTCGTGGATCGTTACCCCAAAGGTCGGAATGTCACTGTTTCCTATATGCCCGGGAATCCGACCGAATCTCTGCTGGAGCCGGGAGCGAAAACGCAGGTGTGGTTCCTGCCCGGAATGGGGGCCCTTTTTTTCATGGCGGGCTGTCTGGTGGCCATGCAGCGACTCCGGGCGAGAAGGTAGTGGCGAATCGGAGTCAAAACCGATTTCCGCATCAGGGGACCTGCGTTCAAAACTTCAATTGTGAGGAAACGGACGGTGAGGATGGGATTCAGCGGACCGCATAGACCGTCACGGGACGCTCGACCCCGCGCAGTTGGACCCGGTGGCCTTCCCCCTGGCGTTGTCCGGCGGGCAGCGGTTCAAACACCGCTTCGGTGGCCGCCAGGCCGCTCGCGCTGTGCGACTCGGCCCATTGCAAGGTCAGAAACGCGGCATTGACCACCTGCCCCATGACATCGGGCCGGGCGTAGTCGGGGTGCCCCACGGCGCCCAGGTACACCGGCCCGTCCGCCAATCCGATCTTCAACGCCTCGCTCACCATGCGCCGCGCCAGCCGGGCCGCCTCGAGTGCCCGCGCGCAACGGTCCACTCCGGAAAAGAAACAGAGAAACTGGTCGCCCATGTACTTGATCGGCACCGCCTCGTAACGCAGAACGGTTTCGGTCAGTTGGTAGAACAGGCCATTGGCCCAGACGGCAAAGTCGCGAGGGTCCATTTCGAGCGACTTTTCGAACGCCCCCCCCACGCTCGACACCAGAACCGTGGCGTCGAATACGTCGCGCCGCTCCTCCTCGCGGCCCAGCAGCCAGTCGGTCGTCACCCCGAGCAGACAGGCCAGCTCGGGCAGAACCGTGATATCGGGGGCATTCTCGCTCCGTTCCCACTTCGAAACCGCCTGCGCGCTGACCCGCAGGGCGTGGGCGATGTCCTGCTGGCGCAACCCGCGTTTCTCGCGCAGGGAACGGATACGTCCCGCCAGTTCGGTCAACTGCATGGCCATGTTTCCCCTCTCTCGGTTGGTCAGGCGGTTCATTTTCAATAGACGTTGATGTTGAATTCCATCAGATGGACCTCCTTGATCCCCCGCACCTCGGGTTTCAGGGAGGCTTTCAATTTTGCGATCAGGTCGTCCTTGAACGCGATTTTCCCCTGAAGGGTCAGGAGTTCATCCGCCGTCCGGTTTTCGATCGCTTCCTGGACGAGCCGCGCGTTTTCCGCATTGGCCTGGAGCGCCTTCCGGGTTTCCTCGTCCGCGCATTCCACCGCCACCCGGAGGCGAACCACGGACTTATCCTTCAGGTTTACTTTAATAACCTCCGGGAATTTCTCCACCACCTTCACGCCCAGCCGTCGCGGAATGGGAGTGGGGGTCGGGGTGGGACCGCCTTCCGGCTCTTCCTTGCGAGGCGGGATTTCCACCACGTATTGCAGGGTTCGGTCCCGGTGTCGGAACAGGAACGGGTCGAAATCCGGCGCGACCGTTTCCGGGCCGGATTTCGATTCCGGCGCCGACGGTTCGCGGGACGTGGCTGCCGGAGTGGCGCGTTGCTCGAGCGCCGCCTCGAGGGAGTCTTCCTGTTCCGAAGTCCCTTCCGTTTCTGCCTTGGACGCCTCAGGGACGGTTTTCCCTGTCGGGGTGGACGGAGAGGTTCCGGACTTTCCGCACCCGGCGATCCCCCCGGCGAGACTGAGCGCCAACGCCCATACAAGCCCTGTTTTCCCAGATATCCACATTGATATTCCCTCCCGGAGTTCCCCCCTCAGCGTCCCAGGCTTTCCTGGATGCCGCGGATCATTTTGTCCACGCGCCGTCCATACTCGACGTAGGCGGCGTAGCGCGCCTCATCCGCCGCTTTTCCGGCCGCCGCGTCATGAAACACCGTACCCAGATGGGGTTCGATCGAGATTCCCCCGTCGTAGCCGTGTTTCAGCAGGTCTTCCAGAATCCGCGGCACCTCCGCATCCCCTTCCCCCGCGAAGGTGTAGGTGGTCTGGCCTGTTTGCGGATCGAATCGCCCGTCCTTTATATGGAGATAGGCGATGTGTTCCTTCACGTGGGAGTAGAACTCCCAGGCGGACTGTTTCGGGTACGGCTTCGCTTTCGTACGGTCGTCCAGAAAGACCGGGTTGCCCGTGTCGAAGACCAGCCGCAGCCCCGGCACGTTGTCCAGCAGTCGCAGCGTGTAGGGCCACCCCATGCCCCCGTAATTCATGCAATTTTCGTGGACCGCCTGGATGCCCGCATCGGAAAAGAGCGCCTGCAATTCGCGCAATCGCCGGAACCGTTCCGTTTCCATCTGGTCGTCCGGTTCGCGTCCTTCGAGGACGGCGAAACTCATGATCCGCACCAGCCGGGTTCCGAGTCGTTGCATCCGGGGCACCGCGCGCAGCGCCTCCGCCCACGAGGTCTCGAACGGTTCGTCTATCCGCTTGCCCCAGTTGGCGATGGCGGAACCGAAGCAGTTGATGTGTACCCCGCTTTCTGCCAGGCGGGCACAGACCGTTTCGAACTCCGCTTCCGGGATATTGTGGATATTCTGTCCCCCGATATTGCGCGACTCGATGTTCTGCCACCCGAGTTCCCGCGTGGCGCGGATCTGTCCCTCCAGATCGTCCGCCGCCTCGTCCGCGAACCCCGTCAGATAGACCATGGTGTCCCCCGATCCTGTTGTTTTTCACGCAAAGCCGGGGGATACCCACTTCCCCGTGACCCGCCTTCATTTCTCCACGCGCCCCCCGGGAAAGTCAAGGTTTCCCTGTGGAATCCGGCAGGGGGGCGCTGTGGCGGTGGAGACGATTTCGCGGGTTGATAACGGCTTTTCCCCCCTCTGTTTTCCCGTTTTTCCGCCATTCGGTCCCTAAAAACATTACAATTTCGCGGTTCATCCGCGCCCTTCAGGGGGAAATAAAATCAGAAAAATGGCCTTGACTTGCTAACAACGGTCCCTCATACTGGATATGTTAGGAGCTGGCCGTTTGGAGGTGGACGGTTTCGATCAAAATGATTTCTTGGCCCCGTGCCAAAAACGAAAGGGAGGCTTAAGCATGTATCTTGCAAAATTGGTAAAACGCGTTTCCGGGTTCACCCTGATCGAGCTGTTGATTGTGGTGGCTATCATTGCGATTCTGGCCGCCATCGCCGTTCCCAACTTCCTGGAAGCCCAGACCCGAGCCAAAGTGTCACGTGTGCAGGCGGACCAGCGGTCCGTCGTTACCGCCTTGGAAACCTTCACATTGGACAAAAAAACCTATCCCAAGTCCAATGCGTATATGCTTCCCAAGGACGAGAAAAATTCGACTCAGCAGTTCCGGGGTTTTCTGAGTTTGACCACGCCGGTTGCCTACATGACCTCGATCCCCACGGACCCGTTCAACCCCAAGGTTGGTGGCAACGATGGCGGCCAGCCGAACCTTCGTCTCTACACCGGTAATGAGGGAAATGCCGATGGGGGCAAAAGAACCTTCTACGTGTTGATGAGTGTCGGGCCGGCGGCGGTTCGCGACGACACGAGTAGCTCGAGATGGGGACGTGACCTCAATGACATCAAGGGCACCAACAAGATCGCTCTGGTCAAGGTTCCCGCGGCGGGTGCGGCCATGAGTTCGACGAGCTGGGGCATCCCCTACGACCCGACCAACGGGACCACGAGTGAAGGCGGGATCTACAAGACGGGTGGCAGCTCGGCCATCTCCCACTTCCTCTGTGCGGGGCCCGGTGGGACCAAGCCGCTTAATTAAGCCCTGTTTTCTGGAAACTTTAGGGTAGGAAATAGCAATAAGGTGGGGCGGGAAAGGAGTGACTCCTTTCCCGCCCCACTGCTTTTTTGCGACCGCGGGGTTTCCGGCAATTGAGGCTGAAAACCGC
>DAOPYU010000006.1:13994-28973 GCA_035353095.1 Candidatus Sumerlaeota bacterium
GCTGAAAACCGCCGTTGAGGACAGAAACGAGTCCTTTGTACTTGTTTTCTGGGCCGAAAACTGTTTTGGATTCTTTACCCTTTGCGTGGAGTCTTTTGACTCGCCAATCAGGAGATTGGCGGTCCCGGGAACCGCTTTCTCTCCGTAAAGTGGGGCATTTCATGGAGGGCGGGCGTCCTCGCCCGCCTGGAAGAAAAACCGAACTACAGGCGCTCAACTGCGGTATTCAGGATAAAACCTCATCCCAGAGGGGCCCGAACTCATGACCCTGCATCCGCGCCGTTGGCGTTCAACGGCGATTTTCGGGGGCGTTTCTCTCGGTCCGAGAGTGGATCCGGGTCAACCGGGGAATTTCGGGTCCGCAGTTCCGGTCTCCGGCATTTCGTACTGCCCGGAGCGGAACACCTGATCGGCGTGGTAGCTGCTGCGGACAAAGGGACCGGCGGCCACCGCCGAGAAACCCAGTTCGCGCGCTTCCCGTTCCATCTCCTCAAACTCGGAAGGTTCCACAAAACGAACAACCGGGTGGTGAGCCGGTGACGGGGCCAGGTATTGCCCGATGGTCAGGATCTCGCACCCGGCGTCATGCAGGTCGCGAAACACCTGCCGCAGTTCGTCGCGCGTTTCGCCCAGCCCGACCATGACCCCGCTCTTTGTGTGAAGTCGCGCGTCCCGCTGCCGGGCCCACTGCCGTCCCCATTCCAGCACGCGCAGGCTCTGCGCGTAATCGGCCTGGGGGCGCACGGTGGCATAGAGGCGCGGGACGGTTTCGACATTGTGGTTGAAAATGTCCGCTCCGCCGCTCAACGCGGTTTCGACGTCGTTCCGGTGTCCCTGAAAATCGGGAGTCAGGATTTCGATGATCGAGTCGGGCAAGCGGCGCCGAACGGCCTGGCAGACGGCGGCAAAGTGCCCGGCGCCCCCGTCGAGCAGGTCGTCGCGGGTCACGGACGTGATGACCACATGGCGCAGGCCCAGGCGGGCGCAGGCTTCGGCCACGGCTTCCGGTTCGTCCGCGCGGACCGGTTCGGGCGCGGCGGTGTGAACGGCGCAGAATCGGCAGGCGCGCGTGCAGCGGTCGCCCAGGATCATGAAGGTGGCCGTGCGGCGCTGGAAGCATTCGGCCATGTTGGGACAGTGGGCGCTCGAGCAGACGGTGGCCAGTCCCAGTTCATCGAGCATCTTCTGAACGGCCTCGGCGTTGGCGCCCACCACATGCTTCCGGCGTAACCATCCCGGCAGGCGCGGGCGTTTCCCCCCGCCGCAATCCGATGTCTTCTCTTCCATACCCCTCACTTCCTTTCTTCCCGCGAACCGCTTTCAACGCAGGCCTTCGGTTCTCGCCGCCTCTTCCAACACCTCGGTCCACTCGCCCGGCGAAGCGTCCACAACGGCGTCGAATCCGAAGGCTTCTCCGAGACAGGACCGGAGCCGTTCCTTTGCTTCTTTGAAATCTATGGGGGCCCCAACCAGTCGTTCCAGGCTTGTCACGGTGTGATCGCGCAGACCGCAGGGGACGATCAGGTCAAATCCCGACAGGTCCGACGCCACATTCATCGCGATCCCGTGGTATGCGACCCAGTGGTGAACCGCGACTCCGATCGCGGCGAGTTTGCCCAGGGAGGTCCAGACCCCTGTGCGTCCGGCGGCGCGTTCGGCCTCGATGCCGTAGGAACGGGCCACGCGGATCACGGCCTCCTCGAGGTTCGATACATGGGCGTGCAGGGGGCGTCGCTTCGGGTCCAGGCGCAGAATCGGGTAGGCGACGATCTGGCCGGGGCCGTGGTAGGTCACGTCCCCCCCGCGCGCGGATTCGATCAATTCGACTCCCCGCGTCCTCAGAAACTGGGGGGAGGCCAGGATATGCGATTCCCGGGCGCGCCGGCCCAGGGTGATCACGGGGGGATCGTGCTCGACGAGCACCAGCGCGGCCTGCTGTGTGCCGGTTTGTTCGAGGAACCGGCTTACCAGCGCATGCTGCAACCGCAACGCGTGGGAGTAAGAGGCTTTCCCCAGGTCAAAACAAAGAAGTTCCGGATGAAGGGTCATGCTATTCGGTCTTGGAAAAGAGGGAGTCGGAAGTGACCCGCACACAGTTGGCCGGGTCGCTTGTGGAGCCGGGGGGCTGAGGCAGCAGGATATGAAACGCCGTGCCCTGTTCCGGCCGGGAGTGTATGACGATGCGCCCGTGGTGGTTCTCGATCAGGCGGTGTGTGACGGCCAGTCCCAGACCGGTCCCGGCGGAATGCTTGGTGGTGTAGAAGGGTTCAAAGAGATGCGGCAACACCTCTTCCGGAATGCCGGGACCGGAATCCGTCACGGTCAGGCATACATAGCCGCAATCGTCGTCCACTTTGCCGAAGGCTTCGGCGATCAGATCGGGCGAGGCTTTTGTGGCGCTCAGGGAAATCCGCCCTCCCGTGCCCGCCGCGTCGTGGGCGTTGTCGAGGAGGTTGAGCAGGCAGCGGAAAATCTGATGCGGGTCGAGCCAGGCCGACTGGGTGGGCGGCTCCACGGTCCAGGTGAGTTGTTGCTGGCGTCTTTCGGCCTTGAAGGCCGCCACCTCGGCCACGTTGGAGAAAATTTCGCGCAGGGACGTTTGTTGCTGAACCGGCTTGCTGTCTTTTGAGAGATCGAGAATGTCCAGGATCAGCAGCGAGAGGCGATCCACATTGTGGCGCAGCACGGTCAGGCCGCGTCCGGCGGCGTCCCAGTCTTTCGCCGACTGGGCCATTTCGAGCAACCCCACCCCGCCCCGCAGGCCGGTCAGAAGGTTCTTGACACAGTGCGAGATGCCCGAGGTGGTATAGCCGATGGCGGCCAGCCGGGCCTGTTTCAGGTTATTTTCCTGAAGTTGGGCGTTTTCGATACAGACGGCCGCCTGACTGGCGAGGATGGAGACTCGTTCGATGTCCTGGTCGTTATAGAGAGGCGCCTCTTGCCCATAGCGGTTCAGGTTCATGGTCCCGACCGGTTTGCCCTTGATCGCCAGGGGCGCACACAGCGCCGAGCGGACGACTTGGCCGTCGGCAAAACCGGGCGCCATCTGATTGCCGGGCACCGAGCCCTGGAACACCATCGGGCGGTTGCAGCGCATCACCTGTTCCGTGATACTGTTGGGGTGGGGCAGGTAGCCGCGCTTGACCACCGCCTCGGGCAGACCGAACGAGGCCAGCATTTCCACCTGGCCCGCTTTCTCCTCGTACAAAAGAATCGAGCCTGCGTCCGCCTGGAGGGTTTGAACCGAAAGCGACAGGATGGTATGCAGGACTTCCCGCGGCTGGCCGGCCGAAACCATGGCCTGGCAGATTTCAAAAAGCGATCGGCTGATCGGCATGTTGTCCATGGGGGCCCCGTCTGTCACGACGCATCTCTTCCGGCTCAGGGAAAGATTTTGGCGATTTTTTCTTTGAGCACATCGGCCGTAAACGGCTTGACCACGTAATTGTTGACTCCCGCCTTGACCGCCTCGATGATGTTTTCCTTCATGGCCTCGGCCGTGACCATCAGGATCGGGATGCCCTTCAGGTTCGCGTCGGCCCGGATGGCCTTGATCAGGTCCAGCCCGCTCATGTTAGGCATGTTCCAGTCGGTCACCACGAAATCGAAACGACCGGTCTTGAGCCGACTCAGGGCGCTTACGCCATCGTCCGCTTCATCCACATTCGTGTATCCCAGTTGCTTCAGGATGTTCTTGATGATTCGCCGCATGGTCGCAAAGTCGTCCACCACGAGGATGCTGGCATCGGAAGGTAATGGCATAAGGTTTCCTCCAAACAGGCGTACTTTCGGCTCTCTCGTTCAGATCTCGATATTCTTCTGGAGCCGCCCCCGCAACCGCAGAATGGCCTTGGTATGGATCTGCGAGATACGCGACTCCGTGATATCCAGAATCTCTCCGATTTCTTTCATCGTCAATTCGTCGTAATAGTAAAGCGAAATGACCAGTTTTTCTTTTTCCGGCAAGGCGTCAATGCTCTCCGCCACGATCTGGTACACCTGATCGAGATTGAGCGACTCGGCCGGGTCCACATAGTCCGGATTGGTCAGAAACTCGAGCAGATTGCGGTCGGAAGACTCTTCCGTCTCGCCGCGCAGCTCGTCCAGACTGATCAGGCTGATGCCCCGGGCTTCCATGAGCATCTGGTGATACGCCTCGAAACTCACGTCGAGATACTCGACGACTTCGTGGTCCGAGGCGCACCGGCCCAGTTGCTGTTCCAGTTCCGCAAAGGCTCGTTCGATCCGCGAGGCTTTCTGGCGGGTGGAACGCGGAACCCAGTCCAATGCGCGCAATTCATCGAGAATGGCGCCCTTGACCCGGAATTCCGCATAGGTCTTGAAGAGGATTTTACGCGAGGAATCGAACTTGTCAATAGCGTCTATGAGGCCGATGACGCCCGCGTTGATCAGATCGTCCATTTCCACGTGCGCAGGCAAACGCCCGGCGATTCGCCCGGCGACATACTTGACGAGCGGCAAGTGCTCTTCAATCAACGCATTGCGTTCTTCCACAGGCCGCCGTCCGGGGCCCGATTCGCGTTTGTAGGCGTTGACGTTCATCGAACCCGGCATGAGAAACAACCTGTTCTATAGAGTCCTCGCAAATCTGGAGTGAACCGGTCCATCTCCCCTGTTTTCCCGCACACCCTACTCGGTCTGCTTGCCCAGCATGGCCCGCCAGAAAAGCCCCAACTCACTGCCCATCGCGTCTGTCGGCAGTTGCGTGATCCGCCGGGCCACATCCCGGTACCCCTGGGCGACCGCACTGTCGGGAAAGAGATCCACCACCGGCGTCTGGCGCAACACGGCGTTGCGAACCTGCTCGCCGCGTTCGATATGCCCCAGGTACCCGAGTCGCACATCGAGGAACCGGTCCGCCACGGTTGTCAGATTCCGATAGACTTCCAGCCCTTCCTTCTCATTGGCCACGGAATTGACCACCACCTCAAACGTCTTGAGATGGTAGGTCAGATGCAACACCTTGATCAACGCATACGCATCGGTCAACGAGGTCGGCTCCGGCGTCACCATCACAATTCGGGTCTGGGCTGCCAAGTTAAAGTACACGACATTCGAGGAGATACCCGCCCCCGTGTCAATCAACAATATATCATAAAGCCCGTTCAACGCATCCATTTTCTGAAGAAAAGTGACTTTCTGGTCCACCGTCAGGTTGGCCATCCATTCCACCCCGCTCGAGGCCGGCAGCACGTGAATTCCCGAGGGGCCCTCGCAGATCACCTCCTCGAGCCGCTTCGCATCGCTCAGCACATGCGACAGGTTGTGGCGCGAAGTCATGCCGATCAGGATGTCCACGTTGGCCAGGCCCATGTCGGCGTCCAGCACCAGTACGCGCTTGCGCCGTTGTGCCAGCGCGATCGCCACGTTCACAACGAGGTTGCTTTTGCCGACCCCTCCCTTGCCGCTCGTCACCGATAGAACATGAGTGCTGTGGCCCCGCGACGCCCCCGAACGGACGTTCTGCGAGGCCATTTTGCGCAGAGTTGACGACTGATCCATCGCTTTCCTTCTTTCACCCGACACCGCGAAGAGGCGCTCGACACCCGGGCGTCTTTTCCGGGAACCTCCGAAATACGCGAAGAAATGCCGCTTATGGATCTCTTCGCGTTACCAGTTCCTTGCACAGGTATTCCACGCTGGCCACTTCCAGGTCCTCCGGCACACGCTGACCGGTTGTGAAGTATGATACTGGAAGGTCTGCTTGGTTCCAAGCATTAAGTACTTCCCCCAGATGACGCGTTTCATCCAGTTTGGAGAAGACGAGGCGGGTGTACTCCAGGGGTTCGAAGGCTTTCAGGACGCGCCGCATCTCGCCCGGACGAACCGAAGCGGTGAGCAGAAGGTGGACTTCAAGTGCCTCGACCTGGCGCAATGCCGCGCCCAGGCGGGCCAGCGAGGTCGCGTCGCCCGGGCCGTAACCCGGCGTGTCCACCAGGATCAGGTCGGCCTCGGAGTAGTGGCCGAAGATTTCCTGCAAACTCTGGCCATCCGCCGCCACTTCCACCGGCACGCCCAGCAGGCGCCCGTAGGTCCGCAATTGTTCGACGGCCGCGATCCGGTAGGTATCCAGTGTCACCAGCACCACATCCTGTCCCCGGTCGAGCGCGTAGTGCGAGGCGATCTTGGCCAGCGTGGTGGTTTTGCCCACCCCGGTCGGTCCCACCAGCGCGATTCGGCGAGGCCCCGACTGTGTCGGCTGCGGGTCCGGATCGGGAATCTGCACAAACTGTTTCACCGATTGGACAAATTGCTGGAATGTGACCCGCGCGCCTTCGCGTATCGCCGTTTCGGGTCCCAGACCCGACGTGCGCAGTACGCTCAGAGACGGTTCTGTGAAGGACATCTTCTGAATGATCCGGGCCGCCAGAACCGGTTCCACTTCCTGTTGCTGGAGGTGTTCACGGAACCGCCGGGCGCGGGGCGAGATTCGTTCCCCCGGTTTTGTCTTTTGGGCAGGCGCCGCGACCGGCACGCGATCCGATTCCTCCAGAAGATCGGAGGGGTACAGGCTTGAGGTATCCGGTTCTTCGGTCTTTGGGGGGCGTGCGAGGGAGAAAGCCGGGATCAGGTTGGAGGGAAATGTCCCCGGTCCCTCAACAGGAGGCTCGGGCCGTTTGGAGAAGAGGGGGCCGACCCCTGGGCGGGCTTCCGGCGCCTTGTTCGTCCCTTTTTCGAGGTGCTCCTGGAGATCGTGCAATTCTCGCAGAATCTGCTGGATGGCGGTTTTCCCGGTTGGGCGCGCATTGTGAGGATCCAGAACCACGGGCATTTGGGTCCCGGTTTCATCCTTGCGGTCCGTCGAGGGCGCAGTCAGTCGAACCGGATGCGTTTCGTCTTGCGGGAGTGGCTGGGGGGGCGCCAGGGATTCCTTGGCGCTCCGCAACAGGTACTCGCGAAGCGACCCGTTTCCCGGCAGAAACGTCGGGTCCGAGAGCGGATTCGGAAACGACGGCGGTTGAACGGGCTGCGGCTTGGGGGGCTTGCGATTCCATTCCACGGGCGCGGCGGGTTCCGGAGTCTCGCGAACCGCCGTGACCTCGACGTTGGCCCGCTGGCCGTTGATCAGGATATCCTCGTCCTCGCCCGTCAATTCGCGCGTGGAGAGAATCACCGCATCGCTTCCCAGAATCCGCCGGATGTCGCGGACCGCGGCGGGCAGGCTGTGCGCATAGAATTTCCGGATCTGCATGGATTTCCCACCTCTCGCTGGCGAACTGTGTTACGGGTTTGTTGCTGCCTCTTCTGCTTTTTAAAAACGCCGGCCCAGGGCCACGCGTTGCTTTCATTGATCGCTGTTCAGGCGCAGAATCCCGACCGACTCGATCTGCGCTCCCGGGGTCAGTTCATTGTGCGACAGGACGATCAGGCTCGGGAAAAATTTCTCGGTCAGGCGCCGGAACGAACTGCGCACGGCGGGCAGACAGGCGATGATCGGCTGCATCTGGAGCATCGAGAACTGCTCGATCCCCCGCTGGACGGCGTCCAGAATCCGCTGGGCCATGCCCGGCTCGATCGCCAGGGACGGGCCGTCCTCGGTGAACTGTGTGGCCTGCTGGACGATTTCTTCGATTTCCTGGTCGAGCATCATCAGGTAGATTTTCCCGTCGGCGGCCTGGTTCTGCTTTGTGATGCTGCGCGCCAGCGCCTGACGGACGTATTCGGTCAACAGGTTCGAATTCTTGGCCAACGCGCCCCGCTCGGCCAGCGTCTCGATGATCGTCAACATGTCGCGAATACTGACCCGCTCGCGCAGAAGGTTCTGGAGCACTTTCTGGACCTGCCCCAGGGAGATCATTTCGGGGATCACCCCCTCGACAATCTTGGGATACTTCTTCGAGATCGAATCAATCAGTTTCTGGGTTTCCTGCCGGGTCAGCAACTCGTGGGCGTACTGACGCAGAATCTCCGTCAGGTGGGTTGCGATGACCGTCGAGAGGTTGACCACCGTGTACCCCATCGCCTGGGCCCGCTCGCGGTCGCGTTCGGAAATCCAGAGGGCCGGCAGGCCGAACGCCGGCTCATGGGTGGGAATGCCGCCCAGCGGATTTTCGGACAATTCCTCGGCGTTCATCGCCAACAGGTGGTTGGTCATCAGTTCCGCGCTGGCCACCTCGTTCCCCTTGATGAGGATGGAGTAGCCGCCCGGTTTCAGTTCGAGGTTGTCGCGGATATGGATCGGCGGGACGATCAGCCCCATGTCGAGGGCGAACTGCCGCCGAAGCGACTTGATGCGGTCGAGCAGTTCCCCCGATTGTTGCTGGTCCACCAATGGAATAAGACCATACCCTACCTCCAGTGAGATCATGTCAGGAGTCAGAATGGACTCCAGATACTCCGGTTCCGACGGTCCGGCGGAGACCGCCGCGGCCTCGGCTTTGACCCGCGCTTCCTCCACCTTGGCCAGTTCGGTCCCTCTTTTCGTCTTGGTTGAACTGTACGCCACGTACCCGATAATACCCGCCAGTAACAGGAAGGGGAAGGCGGGCAGACCCGGAAGCAGTCCGAAGAAACTCAGGAGCGCCGCCGCGATGTACAGGGCGCGCGGCTGACCCAGAAACTCCAGGGCGACTGTTTCGCCCAGGGTGGTTTCCGAGACGGCGCGCGTCACCACCATGCCGGCAGCGGTCGAAATGATGAGGGACGGAATCTGTGCGACCAGGCCGTCGCCAATCGTCAACAGGGTATAACGCTGGGAGGCCAGGGTCAGGCTCATGTCGTGTTGCAGGACCCCGACGATCAACCCGCCGATGATATTGACGCCCGTGATGAGAATCCCGGCGATGGCGTCGCCTCGGACGAATTTCGAGGCGCCGTCCATGGTCCCGTAAAAATCCGCTTCGCGTTCGATGTTCTGGCGGCGCGAGCGCGCTTCCTGTTCGTTGATCAGGCCGGCGTTCAAGTCCGCGTCAATGGACATCTGCTTGCCGGGCATGGCGTCCAGGGTGAAGCGCGCGCTCACTTCCGCGATACGGCCCGCGCCCTTGGTGATAACCACGAAATTGATGACCACCAGGATCAGGAAAATTACGCCGCCCACCACATAACTGTTTCCGACCACGAACTCCCCGAACGTGCTGATGATCTTGCCTGCCGAACTCACGCCCGTGTGGCCGAAGAGAAGAATCTGACGCGTGGTGGCGATGTTGAGGGCCAGACGAAACAGCGTGACCAGCAGCAGCAGCGAGGGAAACACGCTGAAGTCCAGAGGCTTGAGCATGTAGATCCCGACGAAAAGGATGATGAGCGAACTGGCGATACTCAGGGTCAGGAAAAAGTCGATCAGGAACGGCGGAATCGGAACGATCATGATGAACAGAATCACGATCACCCCAATGGGCAACATAATGTCGCGATTGGCCATCACGAGCGCAATAAGGGGGTTGGTACTTTTCGGCTCTGTGGCCATCTTGCTGAGTTCCGAGTCCGGCCCGTGTGGGGGTGCTGACAAAATCCCGCCACTCCCGGCTTCCGATCCGGGAGGGGGGTGTATCCAGCCCGTTTTCTGCAAAATACCGGCCAGAACTTCTCGCACACAGGGGAAAAACACCGGGAAACGCCCCAAAACTTGATCGAGGCGGTCGGGACGGTTGTCAAACTCTTTAACGGGTTATTTTTCAGTGGTTTGTGGTGGATCGCCCGGATGGGGGCGAACGGTTGGGCCGCTTTTGTGTTTTCCTCTGTACCGTCTCCGGTCCCGCATCCGGTTGGAGAACCCGATTCTGCCGGAATTCGCGCCACAAAAGGGAACAGGGAAGGGGTCAGGGTTTTGACGCCTGCTCCAGTTTGTTTCGGTGAAAAAATCCCCCGGAAGAAATGGAAATTGTGTATAGTGGCTTCAGACGCAAGAGGATGGGGAGGGGGAAACGATGGAAGCAGAACCGCTTTTGAAAGCCGAAGATCGCCAGTGGCTGTTGCGCCTGGCCCGCAAAACGCTCGAATCGCTGGAACCGGCCGGTTCCCGAGTACCCGACGAGGCGCAACTCGTCGAGGGAGAGATCCCTGCGGCCGTGCAGGCGGAACGGGGCGCGTTCGTTACCCTGCACGCAGGGGACGATTTGCGCGGGTGTATCGGCTATGTTCTGCCCGTGGCGCCTCTGTACCGGTCGGTGATCGAAAATACCGTCAACGCGGCGCGGCGCGACCCGCGTTTTCTACCGGTCACTCCCGGGGAAGTGGCTGGCCTGCGGATTGAGGTTTCCGCCATGACTCTGCCGCACAAGATAGACGGAGTGGCGGACATCCGGGTGGGAGAACATGGGCTGATTGTCTCGCGCGGGGGGCGGAAGGGCCTGCTGCTGCCCCAGGTGGCCACGGAATATGGCTGGGATGCCGGGACGTTTCTGAGTCACACGTGCCAGAAGGCCGGTTTGCCCTTTGACGCCTGGCAGACCGGCCCGGTTGAAATCGAAGTGTTCACCGCCGAGGTTTTCAGCGAGTAGGCGCCCGTCTCAGAGCGCTTCCTTGAGCGAGCGGCAGTACGCCTCAACCTGATCCAGCAGGTCGGGCGCGTTGCGCTGCTCGCCGATGAGGCGGATCAGGGCGCTGCCCACCACCACTGCCGGGGAAATCTCGGCCACCTGGCGCACGTGCTCCGGCGTCTGGATGCCGAACCCGACCGCCACCGGCAGGGGAGCGGCCACCTTCCGGAGCGTGGCAACGTGTTCGCGCAGTTCATCCCCCACCGCGATGGCGGTGCCGGTGACCCCGCGCAGGGAGATGTAGTAGAGGAACCCCGATCCGTGGCGGGCGATCTCGGCCATCCGCTCGGACGGGGTGGTCGGAGCCACCAGGTAGATCAGTGATAGTCCGGCGCGCCGACAGGGCGTCTCGAACTCTTCGCTTTCCTCAATGGGCAGGTCGGGTACGAGGAACCCGTCCACGCCGACTTCCTGCGCACGCTTCACCAGCGTGTCGAGGCCGTAGTGGTAGAAGGGATTGTAAGCGCCGAAAAGAAGGATGGGCAACTGGGGGCGCCCCTCGCGCGCAAAGCGATCGCGAATGCGGGCCACCAGATCGAGAATCTTCTCGAGCGTGGTTTCGGCTTTGAGCGCCTCGGTCGAGGCGGCCTGGATGGTCGGTCCGTCGGCGATGGGGTCGGAGAACGGCACGCCCAGTTCGAGCACGTCGCACCCGGCGCGGGCCACCCGGTCAATGATGGCCTCGGTGAGGTCGAGGTGGGGAAATCCGGCCGTGAGAAAAAGAATCAGGCTCTTGCGGCCCTCACGGGTGGCTTCGGCGAAGTGGCTTTCGATGCGGTTCATAACGGGACGGCGCCTCCGGGGCGAATAAGAAATAGAGACCGCAAGGCGTTCGGCTGCACACCCGTGCGGTGTAATAAAGGGGAGTGTAACGCAAAAAAAGACGAGGCTCAAGAAACTTTCGAGGGGGACTTACAGGTCCATCCGCGATTTTGGAATATTCCGGGGCGCCTTTCCATCTTCTGTTCCATGCGGCGATTGCTCTCGGGAACCGCAACTGCGGGAAACCGTGAAAAGCGCGAAAAGTGGAAAATTTCGCGCCTTTCGCGGTTCCTCTTACCGCGGGAGACTGAAGGCTTGCCATTGGAGAGATTCTTCCAACCTCCGTTTCTCGGCATTCTGCACATTTCCAGTTGAAAAGACGGCTGGATTTCTCAATCCTGATCGGCAGCGATAATGAACGGAGAAAAAAGACGAGCGAGGAGCGTGCAATGGTCGGCTGTCCGGCATTCAAAGAGAGACGAAAACTCGGGAAACGTTTCATCCGAATGGGGCATCTCGTCCTTTTTCTGATGATTGTGTGGGGAGGGATACTCGCAACGGTCCCGGCAGCGGAACAACCGGTTGAGGTCGCGCTTCACCTGCCTGACTGGATCGAACCCGGTCAGACTCCGTCGGGCCAGGTCCTTCTATGGAATAGTACGTCGGCCCCGCTCTCCGGCAGGGTCGCGTTTTCGCTTCAATCTGTCCCGGCTCTATTCTCTCAGGACGCTTCGAAACCTTCCGACGAGTTACCGAAGTTCGGCAAGACAGTGCAGGAAGGGGTCCTCCCAACAGAATTGTCCCCTCAAACCACCACGACGCTCGATCTGAAGTTGAACCAGCCACTCAAGACCGGCGCGTATCTGCTGGCATGCCGGATCGAAACCGGGGACTCGAGGCAATTGCAGTACCGCCACCTGTTCGTGATGCCCGAACCGCTCACGACGGTTTCGGCGGAGTCGCGTTTCGGCATCAACGCCTGCCGGGGCGAGTGGGCGCCAATGCTGCGCCGACTCGGCGTGGGGTGGGTACGGTTCGAGAACCTGAAGTGGCCGTTCGTCTCGACCGAACCGGACGTTTTCCGCTTCGACGGATCGGTGAAACCGTGGGGAGTGAATGTGGATTCCATCCTCAAGAGCTACGCCGACGCGGGGCTGAACGTCCTGCCCTACCTGTTCCTCACGGCAGGTTACGCGTCGAGCGCTGCGCCGGATATCGCCGCCGACCGGCGGCAGGCCTACCCGCCCCGGGACATCCGCGACTTTTCCGAGTTCGCCTTCCAGGTGGCGGCGCGTTATGGCGCGAAAAAGATACAGTCCGCCGCGTTGAAGACGCCGGACGGCCAGATGGGCCAGGGTTATTTGAACCACTACGAAATCTGGAATGAGCCGAACCTGACCGATGCGGGCTGGGGCGCGTGGGTGGGTACAATGCCGCAGTACCTCGAACTTCTGCGCGCCGCCGCCGAGGGAATTCATCGCGCGGACCCCACTGCGAAAATCTCGAACGCCGGTTTCGCCGGCATTCAGGTCAAGGCCGTGGACCCACTGCGTTCCTACACCTACGCCGACGGCAAGCGCCCGCTCGACTTCGTGGACATCCTGAACGTCCACTATTACAGCGGTCGCATCGCGCCCGAAATCGCCACCGACGACTTCAACGCCCGCCAGTCCGGCATCACGACGGTCGAGGAGGACCTGCGGCGGCTGCTCGCCTGGCGCGACACAAACAAACCAGGCCTTCCCGTCTGGCTCAGCGAAACCGGGTACGACAGCGCCGGGCCCTACGGCACGGACGAGTACACGCAGGCGGCGCGCCTGCCGCGCATGGTGATGCTCGCCCTGGCCTCGGGCCTCGACAAGGTGTTCGTGTATCGCGAGAGTGGTTCAACCCCCAGCATGCACGCCGCCGCCGGACTGTTGCGCGATGACGGGACATACAAGCCCTCCTGGTTCACCTACGCCACCCTGATCCGCGAATTGGACGGCGCGCGTGGTGGCGCGGTGCGCCTGCCGTACCCGGACCAGAACGTCCGGCTCTACAAATGGCAGGTGCGGGAAAAACCGGTCCTGACCGCCTGGGTGATTGAAGGGACAGGGAAGTTGAACCTCAACCTTGGCCAGGCGTCGGTGACGGACGCCTTCGGGCGCCGCCAGTCGCTCGACCTGACCCAGGGACTCGACCTGTCGGTCTTTCCGGTCTATATTCGGGATTGTTCCAATGCACAGGCGCTCGAGCCGCTCGAGAAGCAGGCCGCGCAGGAGGAAACGGCCCGTCAGGAGCGCCGCAAACGGATGGCCGGACTTCAGGCGGCCCTCTTCAAGTTCGGTCCGGGTGCGGAATCCGTTTCAGAAGATATCGGCGGGGAACGCTTCTTCACGACCGTCCAGCCGGGCGAGGTATTTGGCGAATCCAAAGGGTACGGATTCTTGTCGGCGGGTGAACTGGCCGAGCGCAAGTGGATCTCCAACGAACTGGACCGCACGGCGGTCAAGGTGACTCCCGGTCAGGGGTTCCGCTTTCGCCTGAAACCGGGCCGGTATGCGTTGCGTCTCGGGATCAGTCCCTTTGGAGACGACCTGCGAGTCACGCTCCAGGGCGCCGCCGGAGGCGAACAGATCCTGAAACCCGCCAAGGGCGATGTCACCGTCGAAACCGCGATTGAAGCCACAAACCAGGACCTGACCCTTCAGGTGGACAACTACGGTCTCCTCCGCTGGCTGACCGCCATTGAGGCGCTGCCGGAGAGAACGGGGACAGATAGAGACAAGAGTAGTTCGCAGGTTTACTCCGGCATCTCAGATGTCAATTATTCTCCTTCTTTGGGCACGACTGCATCCTCATAGTATTTGATCGTGTCCGGCTTCAAATAAGCCCTTTTCCCATCAACCATTTCAACAATCAGCCATTGATGAAGGGGAAAGGGCAAGTATGCATTGTGTCGATCATAACCGGAAGAAATACCGATGAACCGGACATTTTCGAGAGACTTGTCATGGTCCAGAATGATATTGTATCGGCGATTGGCTTGAATGTGATCCGTAACCTCGGGAAAGATTTCCCTGGTGGCCTTCCGAATTTTCCAGTCTTCCTTCTTACTGGAAATAATTCCCGCCAGAACCATGAGAAAAATCGAGGACAGGAATACCGCCCAGAAATATTGCATCGGTTGTTTTCCTCTTTATCAAAGTCATGAAATTTTCGTTATCCCGTCCAGATTCTCCTGTCCGTACTCACAGCGCCTTTGTAGCACCGCCCTCAGAATTCCCTCTCCGTCGGCATGAATGGATTAAAACCAGGAGGGTTTCAGACGAACCAGAGCGCCCCCTCCGGCGGGCAGGTTCAGTTTGATCTGTTTGCCGCCCGGCTCCGCGCGCCAGGTCCGGGTGGGGATCTGGAAGGTCTCCATCGCCGCGGGACCGTTCAGGGTGACGGGGACGGCGTTCTTGTAGTTCAGGTTGACCACCATTACATGGGTGGGACGTTTCGCGGATGTGCCGAAATAGCCCAACAGGACGTCCTGCGAGGCCGGTTCCGGCGCAAAACGACTCGCGGGCGGCAGGGGCTCTCCGCCCAGGGGGACAGCCCCGCAGTGGTACACGCCGACGGACTTCAGGGGCTGAAGTTCCGTGGCCAGGGCGCAGAACTCGCGATTGATCGTCGAGGCCGACGAGTAGAGGGACACGGGGAGCGTGGTCTCGTTGGGATCTTTCCA
>DAOPYU010000007.1:0-4727 GCA_035353095.1 Candidatus Sumerlaeota bacterium
AGAAAAAGACGTTCTGTTTCCCCAGAATGGGGTCTCGGAGTCGGTTCCGTGGGGAAACAGAACGTCTTTTTCTTCGAGCCGGAGTCGGGCATTCCACCAGAACCGCGCTTCCTCGTCGGAAATGGGCGCGTCAAGGGGAAGGGTTGAGGAGGTGGATTGGGGCGGCAGTTCTTCTTGTCCGGGAGGCAAGGCGGTCTTTGAATTCGGGTCGGAGTAGAGACTGGTCTTTCGGGGTTTCAATCGGGATATCAGAATATCGCGTGCGGCGGAGCGGGCCTCATCTTCTCGTTTGTCGTACCCCGTGGGGACACATAGCAGATAAGCATAAAGAATCCACAGGATCAAGAAGGGGAGGAGGAGCAGGATCAGGCATCCTTTGAGGCGGGAACGTTCGGATTTTTCCTGAGCCGGTTGGGTGGAGGGGGAAGTCATGGGGCGTTTTCCTTATCTGACCGTCATTTCTGTTTTCGCGCCAATCGGGAGATGGGCGGTCCCGGGGAGGGGTTTGTTTCCGGTTCCATGTCTGTCGGGGGACGGGATGTTTCAAATGAGATTATTTCCCCGATTCCCCGGAGGGAGAAGGGGGTGGGGAGCGGAACTCTTCCCGGTTCCACGGCGCGGGGAGGATGTGGACGATCTGGAACGGGGAGTCCGGGTGGAGTTTTTCGTCTTCCGTCAGTTGGGGAATTGGAGGGGGATTTCCGATATTTACTTTGTATTCTCTCCAGAGCCACTGGTCGAGCGTTTTTTCGTCCACCCGGTTCTCTTCATACGCCTTTCGGTAGAGGTCGCCGGCGTGGGTTTTCCCCAGTCCGTTGGGGAAGACGAGGGCAAAGACCCGGGATTCGTCAGTTTTCACAAAGTAAGGGGCCAGAGCGGTTGGAACCACGCCCGGTTGCGTGTACGACGTCAAATCTTCGGGCCCGCCGGGGAGGTGGTCCCGATTTTCGGGCTTCTGGAAATAGAGGTTCAGAGTCTGGGTCAGGGACGTGGAATACTGGGAATTCCAGCACCAGATGGACCAGGGCCAATAGTCCACTTCTTTGATCACCTGTTCCCGGGGCGTTTTCAGGACGACCGTGTTCTGGGGCTCCTGTCGGACCAGGGTCCAGAACCGGTCGGGAGTGGGCCGGAACGATTCGTCGAGGTAGCGGGGGATCATCGCCTCGACCGAGTCGGGATCGTGCCCGTGTTCGCGGTGGTACCGGGCGGCGGCGAGCACGAGCCGGGCCATCGCGAGGGAATCGTTGAAGCGCTCCACATAGGGATCGAGCGGTTCTCCAAAATCCTCGAACACGGTCTTCTCCTGACGCGGAGAGGAACGAGTGTCGAACTTTCTGGGAAATTGTGCATCTGGAGAGAGCCAATCGAAATCAATGAGATAATACATCTGTTCTTTCAGGGTATTCATTGTGCGATACTGGGCTTCCACCCGGCCCAGAGATTCTCCTTCCTCATTCAGATCGCTCCCATCCTGATACAACAGGTCCAGATAAGTTGAACACAGGCCCAACTCCTGGTTGGAAAAACATCGGAGGGAATTTTTCCCCCCTTTGGAAAATAAGGTCGTGGCTGTCTCAATTTCCCAAGGGGTCATTGAGAATGCCATCTGACGCAGAATAATTCGCTGGTATCCGGCTTTATCCTGATTGATCAGAGCGGCGGTCTTGCGGTCCAGAGTGCGGATCAGAAGCGGTCCGGTGGCCTTGGCGTAGCTTTTTTCCGGAATTCGAAAGAGGGCGATGTTCAAAAAGTCCGGAACGGGGTGATAGACAGACGGTTGAGGGGGGATATCCGTTTCCCGGGAAGACTGGGACGCGACGAGGAGATCGTGCCACCGCTCCAGGTTGGCGAAACGCAGATCCCGCGCTTCCTGTGGGGTCAGTTTCCACGCCGCCAGAGTCGAGGCCGTCCATTCCAGGACCTCTTCGGGAACCCGCCGGTCGGAAGCGGCCCGGAACAGGAACCGTTCCAGGGTCTCGAGCATCCGGACCTGAGCCTGGTCCAGCGGGTCGGCTGCGAAACAGAACTCGCCCGACAGGCGGACATAACACTCAATGAGTTGGGCGGCCTTGGGGGTGTCTCCGCGTTCGAGCGTACGGTCGAGGAGCAGGTAGATGAGTTCGTGGACGGGGGAGGCGAAGTCGCCCTCTGTTGTGGTTCGACTCCAATAGCGGGTCTGATCGGAGAAAGAACCCCAATAGAGATTGGGGCTCCAGTGGATGGAGAGGAAGACCGGGTCGGGTCCTTCTTCCTGGTCCCACTTCTTTTCCAACAGGAAATGCTCCAGTCGGTCCATTTCCTGGACGGTCCAGGCGCCCTTCTGGATCAGCCCCGCGTCGGTCTGGCAGGGGACTTCGTTTTGTTTTTCCTGCCTTTCTTCCTGCCTTGACGCCGGCAGGAAAGCGCCTTTGAGTTGTTTGTGCAATCTTTTCAGGTAGAGGCGGGCGTTTTCTTCGGCGAGGGTTTGCGCGTTCTCCGGCGTGAGGGTGGGTGCGTTTGAGGTCGGATCGAGGGTCCACTCGCCGGGGGCCAACTTCCGGAAACTGGAGACGAGGAAGTGGCGGGGAAGGATTTCCATCCGCCACTCGAGTCGAGTTCGTGTGTCGCCCCAGAACCGTGCCTCGGTGTCGGAGACGGCGGTGGCGGAGGTTTCGGAGGGGGAGGGGGGAGTGGGAGGAACCGGGGCCTCCGGGGGTGTTTCCTTTCGGGGTAACCGGGATTCCCGGAATTTCTTGCGGGTGGCGTGGCTTTGTTCCGACGCGTCCCGATAGCCGGTGGGGGACAGGAACAGGTCCGAAAGGAGGAGGAACAGGACCAGGAATGGCAGAAAAAGGGCGATCAGGCAGCCTTTGCGGTGTCTGGACCATCTGGGTCTGTCGGGCGCCGGTTGTTGCGTGGGAGGGGGGAGCATGGGCGTTTTCCTTATCTGAGCGCCAGTTCTGTCTTCGCGCCAATCGGGAGATGGGCGGTCCCGGGGGGGGGCCTTCCTTGTTCCCGTTTATTGGGATTGTGGAAAGAGATTGCGGGAAGCGGCTTCGTGGGTTTGTGTCTTCGTGTGAACCGGGGTGTAACAGAGGCTCGCGCAGAGACGCGGGGATGTAAAAACATCAAGCCCCGAAAATGCAAAGGACCGCTTTCTGAGAGAAATCACACGAAGGCACAAAGTCACTAAGAAGCGCATTTTGTTGTCCGGCCTTTCCTTTCTGTTTCCGCGCCAATCGGGAGATGGGCGGTCCCCGGGGGGGGGATCTTTCTTCGGGGGGGAGGCGCGGGGCGTTTCTTCGGTAACATGGCCCTTGGGGCGCCGGGCGGAAGCCGGGGTGTCCCTCCATCTCTCCTATATAGACGTAAAGTGTCCCAAAAGGTTGGAAAAGAAAATGAAAAATCTGCATTTTCCCGTCCGGGGGATGAAAACAGGATCACGCGAAGAGGTGAAACCGCTTTATTCAGCCGGGAAAGCCCGAAAGATACGAGGACTTCAGTTTTTTGCGTCTTTTGCGGTTTTGATCGGGGGTGTGGTTCTGGGGTTTTCCGTGTCCGGGAGTGGTCGCCGGATTGGGTTGACCTATTGCACATTTTTTACAGCAGATGGGTATGAGCTTGCAAAAAAGGGGTTTTCCGGCGACAATTTTGGGTTTCGGGGGTGTGGGGGAAGGGGTGAGAGCCTCCTTCCGGCTCTCGAAAGTATGTTCAGCCGCCCGGGACGGGGGCTGGGGCGAGCGGGGTGGAAACGGGATTGAGCTTGATTTTTGCCCCGCCTGCCGGAAGAATGACCTCTCATCCTGCTGACACTGGCGGCACGGATGCTGGGGCTCCCGGCGCAGGGTGCGTCTGTTGGCCAGGGGAGGCCCCAGGGGTGAGAATGAGGCATTTGGTTCGATTCCAATTCGAATTTTTCTGGAGTTTCGTGCAATGAACCCGACGAAAGTATCCCCTTTGCGTTTCGTCATCCTGCCCGCGCTGGCGGTTTTGTGGCTTGCGGGTGCGTTGACTCTGTGGGGGGCGGACAAGAACCCGCCCGCGGCTTCCGAAGACCGCAAGCGTTCCCTGGATTATGTGGAAAAAGCTCGGAGCCAACAGAAGGATGGCAACTACAAGCGCGCCATCGAACTTTACCAGCAGGCTTTGCAGGTGAAGGAAAGCCCCGAGATTTACTATGCGCTGGGGCAGTGTTACCAGAAGACGGGGGACACCGAGCGTTCCGTGGCTTATCTGGAGCAGGCCGTGGCAAAGCAACCCGATTACGAGGAAGCGCAGATCGAGTTGCAGAACGTGCAGCGTCTTCAGAAGAAGAAAGCGGGCGCGAACGAGTCGAAGGCCGCCAAAACCCCGGCGCCCGCCTCCGGCAAGCCGTCCGATCTGGCGCCGCCGGCCCTGACGCCCGCTCCGCAGGCGCCGCAAGCCGCCGCGACTCCGACTCCGGCTCCGGCCCCCGCTCCCGCCGCTGAGGCGAAGAGTGAAAAGAGCGGGAAGGCCAATAAGACCGATAAGGCCAGCAAGATAGAGAAGACGGATAAGGCCGGGAAGTCGGCCCAAGGGAAGGCCGCGTCGAAGTCCGATGCCCCGGCCACGCCCGCGCCCGCTCCCGTGGCCGCTCCGGTCGCCCCCCCGGCCCCGGCAGTGGCGGCTCCCGTTCCGACGGTGGCCCCGGTGGCCGCGCCTGTGGCCGCGCCCACTCCCGACCCGAATGCCGCCCCTGTTACGGCTCCGGTGGCTGCGCCTGT
>DAOPYU010000007.1:4827-27737 GCA_035353095.1 Candidatus Sumerlaeota bacterium
TGCGCCGGCGGGTGAACAGCCTGCCGCCGTGACGGCTCCGGTTGCCGCTCCCGAGGCTGCCCCGGTGGCTGCGCCCGTTGCGGCCCCGACTCCTGACCCGAATGCTCCCGTGGCTGCGCCTGTCGCGGTTCCCGCAGTTGCCCCGGAGACGGCTCCAGCAGCGGCGCCAGGGGTTGCTCCGACGCCTGTTCCGGTTGCTCCGGTGGTCGCGCCGGTGGTGACGCCCGCTCCGGCGGTTGCGCCGGCGGTGACGCCTCCGCCTGCAAAGGCGAAAGATGAGACGTCTGCCAAGGCGGCGAAGAGCGTTCGGGACGCGAAGGCGGCCCAGTCCGAAAAGAAAGCCAAGAGTGAAAAAGCCGACTCTTCCAAGTCTGGAAAGACGGAAAAGTCCCCGGATCTGAAAAAGTCGGAAAAGAAGGATGCGGCATCCGATTCCGAAAAGAGCAAGGAAGCCTCGAAAGAGAAAGAGACTTCGAAAGAGAAAAAGGTGGAGAAGACGCCGACCCCGGCGCCCGCTCAGGAAGCGCAAGAGGCCGAGGCCTCCAAGCCGAAGACACCGGCCGAGGTGGTCGGGTTGAAATCGGGCAAGTGGGAAGTGGTGCCTTCCAAGCCCACTTCGCGCGATTCGGGGTTCCTCAACCTCATCGGGGCCAGCGCGCCCGCAGACGAGCCGAAAGCGCCGGAAGCTCCGGCGGAAAAACCCGTTGCGGCCGCCCCGTCCGAACCGAAGGGTAAGGTGGAACCCAAGGTCCAGCCTGAACCCGCGGCTCAGCCGCAGCCGTCGGTCACTCAGTCGGAACCGGCCGCAAAGCCGGAGTCGGCTCCGGTGGCGATGACGGTGTCTCCGGACCTCGGCATTTTTCCGGTCATTCATGGACAAAAGCCCACGCTGCTGATGGACGACGGTTCCGAGAAGCCGTCGGTGACCCTGGGGGGCGAGGTTCCGTCCGCCCGGCCCAACCCGCCGGTTCTGGCCTTCCTCTCTTCGCGCCGGCAACCGAGTCTGACCGAGGCCGCGACGCCCGCGCCGAAGGTTACTCCGGTTCCCGTGGCCAAGCCCGATCCGACCCCGGCGCCCAAGCCGACTCCAGAACCCACCCCTGTACCGACCCCCGAACCGAAGGTGACGCCGACGCCCACTCCGACTCCGGAACCGACGCCGGTCCCCACGCCCACTCCAACCCCGACTCCCGAGCCGAAACCGACGCCCGCGCCGACTCCGGTTCCCACTCCGGTGCCGACCCCGGCACCCAAACCGACTCCGGTTGCGACGCCTGCGCCGACTCCGGAACCGACCCCCACCCCGGCTCCTGCGGCGGCCAAACCGTCCGACGTGCCCCAGCCGGTCAAAGAGGTCATGCAGCCGGTCCAGGAGGATAAGGCGGTGGCGCGCGCTCAGAAGGACGAGCGTTTGCCTTTGCCCGCCGATCTCTTCCCCGATGGGGGCTTGAAACCGCCGGTGGACCCGCTTCCGATCGAACCGACTCCGGCGCCCGCGCCGTCGAAGAGCGGCAAACCGGAAAAGGGAGGCAAGACGCCCGCTCCGACTCCGACGCCCGCTCCGGCTCCCACGCCCGTTCCGGCTCCCGAGGAAAAAGCGTCCGTCCCGGAAAAACCGACGGAAGGCGCGGTTCCGGCCGAGTCGGCCAAGCCCGCAAAAAATGTGGCCGATGTCGAAAAGAATCTGCCGCCGACGGAAGAAATCTATAAGGTGGTGTTTGGCAAGAAAGACGAGCAGGCGCAACCCGCCAAGCCCACGCCGACGCCTGCCGTCGGCAAACCCGATGCCTCGAAAGAGGCGCCGCAGGACAAGACGTTCGCCGGTCATTTCGCCCATGCCACGGAACTCCTGAAGGCGCAGGATCTTGAAAACGCGCTGTCGGAGTACAACGCGGCCCTGAAACTCGAACCGAAGAATGTCGAAGGCCTGCTGGGCCGGGCAGACTGCCTGCTGGCCATGAAGAATGCCGACAAGGCGCTGGCCGACTACGATGCCGCGCTCGATGTGCAGCCGGACAACCAGAAGGTTCTGCTTGAGAAGGCGGCGTGTCTGGCCAGGATGGGCCGCGCGGCCAAGGCGCTCGAGATCTGCAAGAGCGTGACGCGTCAGGATGAGAAGTCGGCCGAGCCGTGGATCCTGATCGGGAAGATCTATTACGATCAGGGGACACCCGAGGGCAAGGCGGAGGCGGAGAAATCGTACCGCGCGGCGATCAAGGCCGATCCGAAATCCAAGAAGGCCTACAACAACCTCGGCGTGGTCCTGATGGAGACGAAGAAGATTGACGAGGCGCAGAAGGCGTTCGAGTCCGCCATCGCCCAGGACAAGAATTTCGCCGATCCGTATTTGAATCTGGGGATTCTCTACGAGCAGGAGCGCAAGAACAAGATCCTGGCGTTGAAGAACTACCTGGACTATGTGGATCTGGGGGGCAGCAAGGCCGATGAAGTGCGCAAGTGGATTGAAGACTTGAAAAAGGAATAGTTTTCCGTCTAATTCTTGACAAATGTCTGAATGCGTGTTGAAGTGCAAACGTCTCGGATTCCAGTGCAAGGTCGAGATTACCGCGAGCGAGGAGAAAAAACCTTATGATGAAGCACACTCTTTTCACCCCGGGTCCCACCAATGTCCCGCCGGAAGTGCTGTTGGCGATGGCCAAGCCGATCGTCCACCACCGCGCTCCGGATTTCGATCCGATTTTCAAGCAGGCGTGCGAAAACCTGCAGTACGTGTTCCGGACAAAGAATCCGGTCGTACCGCTCACGTCGTCGGGGACGGGTGGCATGGAGGCGACGGTCACCAGTCTGCTGGCGCCGGGCGATCAGGCCATCGCCATCGAAGGGGGCAAGTTCGGCGAGCGCTGGGGCAAGATCTGCAAGGCCTACGGGATTAACTGCCACGTCGAGAAGATTGACTGGAGCACGTCGGCCTCGCCCGCGTTGATTGAAAAACTGCTCAAGGATTTCCCGCAGGCCAAGGCGGTCTTCACGACGCATTGCGAAACCTCGACGGGCGCCTTGACTGACATTGAAGGGATTGCCCGGGTCGTGGCCAAGACCAACGCGGTCCTCGTGGTGGATGCGGTGAGCAGTCTGGCCGCCGAACCGCTCGAAACGGATGCGTGGGGGGTGGACGTGGTGGTGACGGGTTCGCAGAAGGCTCTGATGTTGCCCCCGGGGATGGCGTTCGTTTCCGTCAGCCCGAAGGCCCAGGCCATGATCGAAGCGTCGCCCGTGACGAATTTCTACTTCGGGTTGAAGGGCGCGTTGAAGAAACTGGCGGAAAACACGACGCCGTGGACCAGCCCGGTCTCGCTGGTTGTGGCGCTCAACGCGGCGGTGGATATGATTCGCAAGGAAGGGATCGAGAGTATCTGGGCACGGCACAAACGCTGTGCCCAGGCGATCCGCAAGGGGTGTGAGGCGCTGGGGTTGAACCTCTACAGCCAGTCGCCCGCGAACGTGGTGGTGGCCCTGACGGTTCCCGCCGGAGTCGAGGCGGGCAAGGTCGTCAAGACGATGCGCGACCGCTTCGCCATGACGATTACGGGCGGCCAGGAAGAGTTGAAGGGCAAGATCATCCGGATCGCCGCGTTGGGGTATGTGGAAGAGTTCGATGTGTTGAGCCTGGTGGGCGCGCTGGAAATGGCGCTGCGCCGTCAGGGTTATGCGTGTGAAGTGGGCGCGGGGGTGTCGGCCGCGCTCAAGAGTCTGGAAGAGACCATGCCGGCCTGAGGCATGCAGGGCCTGGTGGCATGCCAAAGGGCCCCAATATTAAGTTAAGGAGACAGAGCAATGGCACTCATTGATTTTGGTGGTGTGAAAGAAGAAGTGGTGACCCGTAAAGAGTTTCCGATGAGCAAGGCGGCGAAGGTGCTCAAGGGTGAGACGATCGCCATCATCGGCTACGGGGTGCAGGGGCCCGCGCAGGGCTTGAACCTCAAGGACAACGGTTTTAACGTGATCGTGGGGCAGGCCAAAGAGTTTACCCGCGACTGGGAACGCGCCAAGAAGGACGGCTGGGTTCCGGGCAAGACGCTGTTCGACATCGAGGAAGCGGTCGAGCGCGGCACGATCATTCAGGTGCTCGTCAGCGACGCCGCCACCAAGTCGGTCTGGCCGACGATCAAGCGCAATCTGACGCCGGGCAAGGCCCTTTATTTCTCGCACGGGTTTTCGATTGTGTACAACAAGTTCACCAAGGTCGTTCCGCCCAAGGATGTGGACGTGATCATGGTGGCGCCGAAGGGTTCGGGCACGTCGGTGCGCCGCAACTTTCTGTCGGGCGCGGGGATCAATTCGAGTTTCGCCGTCTTTCAGGACGCCACGGGCCGTGCCGAAGACCGCTGTAAGGCCATCGGCATCGGCATCGGGTCGGGCTATCTGTTCCCGACGACCTTCGAGCACGAAGTGACGAGCGACCTGACGGGTGAGCGCGGTGTGCTGATGGGCGCGCTGGCCGGGATCATGGAAGCCCAGTACGACGTGCTGCGCAAGGGGGGCCACACCCCCAGCGAAGCGTTCAACGAAACGGTTGAGGAACTCACGCAGAGCCTGATCCGTCTGGTGGACGAGAACGGGATGGACTGGATGTACTCGAACTGTTCCGCGACGGCCCAGCGGGGCGCCCTGGACTGGCGTCCGCGTTTCAAGAAGGCCGTGTTGCCCGTCTTCAAGCAGTTGTATGAAGCGGTCAAGAGCGGCAAGGAGGCCCAGCGGGTCATCAAGGTGTGCGGGCAGAAGGATTACCAGACGCGCCTTCAGGGTGAACTCGAAGAAATGGGGCAGTCGGAAATGTGGCAGGCGGGTAAGGCGACCCGCGACCTGCGTCCGCAGTTGAAGGGCGAGAAGAAGGAAAAGGCGGCGGCTGGAACCGGTGGCCGCAAGTCCAACTAAGAAGCGCTGAAGCCCCAGCCGGGGCGAAACACGCATCGGGCCCCGCCCTCTCAAGGGCGCTGGACCGCAACGGGTGAACGAAGAAGCGCGGGCGTCTGGGTGTGCCGCGCTTCTTCCTGTTTTTTCGATTGATTCAGGGGGGCGTTTTCCACTAAAGTACCCTCTATCAGCAGGTATCTGTTCCATCCCGAGGGAAACAGGACAGGGAGTATTCTATTATCTAGCGGGAAAGAGGGCGGAGACGCCGTTGGCAAAAAAGGAAGGAGCAGGGGGAATGGCAAAAATACTGGTAAGTGATTCGTTGGCGCAGGACGGAATCGAGATCCTTCAGGACGGTGGGTCGAACGAGGTGGCCTACAAACCCGAGATCACGCCGGAGCAACTGGTGGCTGAGATTGGCGAGTACGATGCTCTGGTGATCCGCTCGCGCAGTCAGGTGACCGCCGAGGTCTTGCGGGCTGGGAAAAAATTGAAGATCGTGGGTCGGGCGGGCGTCGGAGTGGACAATGTGGACATCCCCGTGGCCACCGAGTGCGGGATCATGGTGGCCAACGCGCCGGAAGGCAACACGATGACCACCTGCGAACACGCCATCAGCCTGCTCATGTCCCTCGTGCGGAATGTGCCGCAGGGCGACGCGACCATGAAGGCGGGCCTGTGGGACAAGAAGAAACTGACGGGTGTCGAGCTGTACGGCAAGACGCTGGGGGTCATCGGCCTGGGCAAGATCGGGCGCGAAGTGGCCAAGCGCATGATCGCGTTCGGCATGACCGTCTGGGGGTATGACCCCTATGTGTCCACCGAAGTGGCCGAGCGGCTCGGGATCATCCTGAAGTCGGTGAGCGAGATTGTGGACGGCGCCGATGTGATCATGATCCACACGCCCAAGACGCCCGAGACGACGAACCTGATCGGCGCGGCGGAACTCAAGCGGATGAAAAAGAAGGCGTTCCTGGTGAATTGCGCGCGCGGAGGGATTGTGAATGAGGAAGCCCTCGTTGCGGCGCTTGCGGCGGGTGAAATCGCCGGAGCGGCGCTGGATGTCTTCACGTCCGAGCCCCTGCCCGCCGACCACCCGCTGCGCAAGGCCCCCCGGCTGGTTTTGACGCCGCACTTGGGCGCTTCGACCGTCGAGGCGCAGGAAAAGGTGGCCACGCAGGTGGCCGTGCAGGTGGCCAACTGCTGCAAGGGGCAGGAAGTGACCACCGCCCTGAACGCGCCCGCCATCAACGCCGAAGTGCTCAAGCAGATGCAGCCGGCGCTGGACCTGGCCGAAAAACTCGGCGCCTTTATCGTCCAGATGGCCGATTCGCGCATCACCCGGCTCGGTGTCTCGATCAGTGGGGCGTTTCAGGACTACCCGATGACCGAACCGATTCTGCTGTCGGTGGTCAAAGGGTTCTTCCAGCCGATCAGCGACCTGCCGGTCAACTTCGTCAATGCGCGTACGCGCATCAAGGCCCACGGGGTGGAAGTCTCGGAAACGCGCTCGTCGTCGGTACGCGACTACCTGGGGTTGCTGGAAGTGACGGCCACGATGGAAAACGGTCGGACCGTTTCGTTGCGCGGTACGATTTTCGAGCCGAACCGCAAGCGCATTGTGGCGATCAATGATCTGTACATCGAAATGCGTCCGCGCGGGACGGTGATCCTGCTCGAGAACGACGACAAACCCGGCGTGATCGGGGCGGTCTGTACGGTTCTGGGGAATGCCAGGATCAACATCGGGGAGATCAGTTGGGGCCGCAAGGCCAAGGGCGAGATGGCCATGACGGCCATCAACGTGGATGATCCCATCCCGTCCGATCTCCTGCCGAGTCTGGTCAATTTGCCTTTTATCCGGACGGCCAAGCTGATCCATCTCTGATTTTCCGAAGGTTCGGTCTCTCGTTTATGCGGTTTCGGCACTCCGGGGCCGGTTACACGCCGGTCCCGGAGTGCTGTTTGAAAGGTTTTCGGCCGTTGGAGCCGGTGCGGGGGGCGGGTTTTCGGGAGGATTTTCGCCGTTTTTGGTAAAAGTGGAAAAAGGGATGCAAAATGTCCTTGATTTTTTCCACGGGGCGCGATAAAACCGCTATCCTTTGTGGGGCGCGGGAAGTGCGCCAATGGGACAGAGAAGAAAGATTCCCTGCGCAAAGTTGTGAAGGAGAAGGTCTTATGTACGCGATCATCCGCACGGGCGGGAAACAGTATAAGGTCGCCCAGGGCGAGTGCCTGCAAGTGGAATCCCTGCCGGTGGACGTGGACGGTGTTGTCGAGTTCGACGAAGTGCTGGCGGTTTGCGATGGGCAGACGGTCCAGTTCGGCAAGCCGGTGGTGCCTTCGGCCAAGGTCACGGGTCGGGTTGTGGACCAGGGCCGCGGCCCCAAGATCATTGTTTTCAAATCGAAACGCCGGGGCGGGCACCGTTGCAAGAAGGGCCATCGCCAGAACTATACGGAAGTTCGCATCGAGAGCATTTCGGTGGGCAACTGAGTTTGCCCTGAGCATAAGGAGACGGTATCATGGCGCATAAAAAAGCGGGTGGCAGTTCCAGAAACGGGCGCGACAGTCAGGGGCAGCGTCTCGGCTGCAAGGCGTTCGGAGGTCAGGTGGTTCCCGGCGGCAGCATTCTTGTGCGGCAGTGCGGCAACAAGTTTTTCGCGGGCGCGAATGTGGGCGAAGGCAAGGACTCGTGTCTGTTCGCCAAGGTGACGGGTATCGTCAAGTTCGAGCAGCGGGGTCGCCGCGAGCGCCGCTACATTGATATTCTGCCCGTCGAAGAAGTGGCTGCGAACTGAGTCATCCCGGTTCCGCGGGCTGTTTTTTCCAGGGAAAGCATTTAGACCGCCGGGCGAAATCCGTCTGGCGGTTTTTGCTATTCTTTACGCCATCCTCCTGTTAATGTGTGGAGCGCCATGTTTATTGACTATCTGAAAGTTCATGTCAAGGCCGGGGACGGCGGAAGCGGACGGATCAATTTCCGCCGCGAAAAGTTTGTGCCCCGGGGTGGCCCCGATGGCGGCGATGGGGGCCGGGGGGGGAATGTCGTCTTCGAGGTGGACCCCAAACTCGGGACCCTGCTCGACCTGAAATACCACTCCAACCTGGAAGCAAAGCGGGGGGAGGATGGGGGTACCAACAACTGCTTTGGCGCCGACGGTCAGGGTGTCCTGGTCCGGGTACCGCTCGGAACGGTGGTCAGCGATGAAGACGGCCACCAACTGGCCGATCTGACCGAACCGGGCCAGCGGTGGGTGGCCGCCAAGGGCGGCATGGGGGGGCTGGGCAACACGCATTTCGCCACGCCGACGAACAAAACCCCGCGCTACGCCCAACCCGGTACCGAGGGGCAGGAACGGACCCTGATCCTGGAACTCAAACTTCTGGCCGACGTCGGGCTGGTCGGTCTGCCCAACGCGGGCAAGTCCACCCTTCTTTCGAAACTCACCGCCGCTACGCCCAAGATTGCACCCTATCCCTTCACGACCCTCAGTCCCAATCTGGGGGTGATGGAATTTGAAGATCTTACCCACATGACCCTGGCCGATATTCCCGGCCTGATCGAGGGCGCCAGCCGCGGGGTGGGGCTGGGCGACCGGTTTCTGCGTCATATCGAGCGCACGAAGGTGCTGGCGCACCTGGTGGGGGATGAACAGGGGCTGTTCGACCCCGAGGACATGCTCTACAAGTACGATCTGGTCTGCGAGGAACTGGCCGCCTACAGTCCGCTCCTGGCCCGCAAGCGCCAACTGGTGATTGTCACGAAGACTGACCTGGCCGACCCGGACGACGTGGCGCAAACGCTGGCGGCTTTCCGCGAGCGGGGCATCGAACCTCTGACCATCTCCGCTTTCTCCGGCGAGGGACTCGACGTGTTGCGTCAGGCTCTGCGCGAATTGGTCGAGGCCGAGGAAGAGCGTCTGCTGCTGGAACCGCAGACCCCGGAAGGGGAGTCGGATCTCGAAGAGGATTTCGAGGACGAGGAAGAAGACTGGAGCGAGGAAGACCTCGAAGGAGACGACGAGGAGGAGTTCGACGAGGACGATTCCGGGGATGAGGACGTTGAAGAAGACGAGGAGGAAGAGGATGAGAACGACCTTCCTCCGCCTCCGAAACCCGGGAAAAATAAACGCAGGGGATGAAATCCGATCCATCGCCGTTTCCTGACAGAGCGGCGCCAAACCGCAAGGGAGATATTGCATGGCAACCGTCAATTCCAATTACCGGAAACTTCAGGCTGGCTACCTGTTCCCGGAGATCGGCCGTCGCACGCGACAGTTTCTGGCCGACAACCCGGGAGTTCAGGTTATGCGTCTGGGCATCGGCAACACCACCGAGCCGCTCACGCCTACGATCATCCGCGGGTTGCATGAGGGGGTCGAGGTTCTGGCCCAAGTGGAGACCTACACCGGCTATGGCGATGAGCAGGGGGAGACGGCCCTGCGTGAGGCATTGGCCCGGCGTTACAAGGGGTATGGCGCGGAGCTCGACGCGGACGAGTTCTTCGTCAGCGACGGCGCGAAACCCGACACGGCCAACATCCAGTCCATCTTCGGTCTGGATAATGTCGTGGCGATCCAGGACCCGGCTTACCCGGTGTATGTGGATAGTAACGTCATCGCGGGCCGCACGGGGCAGGGCGTCAACGGCCAGTACGAGGGGCTGGTTTACATGCCCTGCACGGCCGAGAACGGCTTCTTTCCCGATCTGCCCCAGGGCAAGGTGGACCTGATCTACCTGTGCAGCCCGAACAACCCGACGGGCGCCGTGGCCACCCACGCCCAACTCAAGGTGTTCGTGGACTACGCGCTGGCCCACAAGGCGATCATCATCTACGATTCGGCCTATGCCAGTTTCATCTCCGATCCTTCGCTGCCGCGCAGTATCTACGAGATCGAGGGCGCGAAGAAATGCGCCATCGAGATCAACAGTTTCTCGAAGGAAGGCGGGTTCACCGGTGTGCGGCTGGGGTGGGCGGTGGTGCCCAAGACGGTCGAGTGTGAGAATTCCGAGCCGGGGGAAATCCGCCGGATGTGGTTCCGCCGCCAGACGACGATGTTCAACGGCGCGTCGAATATCGTCCAGAAGGGCGGTCTGGCTATTTTGTCCGAAGCGGGACAGGCCGAGTGTCGCGAGGTGATCGGGTATTACATGCGCAACGCCCGCGCCATCCGCGAGGGGCTTGAGGCGCTCGGGTTGACCTGTTTCGGCGGCGTCAACGCGCCCTACATCTGGCTCCAGACGCCCGGCGGCATGGCGTCGTGGGATTTCTTCGACAAACTGCTTCGCGAAGCCCACGTGGTCGGTACGCCCGGTTCGGGTTTCGGCCCGCGCGGGGAGGGGTATTTCCGCCTCAGCGCGTTCGGCCACCACGCCGACGTCCTGCGTGCCATCGAGAGTATCCAGAAGAACCTGAAGTTGTAGCCGGAACGGGGGGATGCCCCCCTTCCTGGCGCTCATATTCCCAGTCTGGCGCCCTGCGCGAAAGCCCCGGTGGCGCCTGCGCCAAAGTGGCCCTGACATGACCCCGATTCGTTCTGCTCGTCCTATTTCCGCGTCTCAGATCCGGTCCCATGCGGACCTGGCCGGGTACGACCCGGACCTGTGTGTCATCAAACTTGGCTCGGCGGTCCTGACGACGGCGGTGGGGCGGCTCGACCAGCTGGTGCTGGGCAGCATTGCCCGGTTCGCCGCCTCGCGCATCGAGCGCGGCAAGGCCACGATGATCGTCTCGTCGGGCGCCGTGGCCGCCGGGATCGGCCAGATGGGGTTGAAGGAGCGTCCGAGCCGTGTGCCGGAACTCCAGGCGCTGGCTGCCGTGGGGCAGAGCCGTCTGATGAACCGGTGGGCCGCCGCCTTCGACGCCGAGGGGCACCACGTGGCTCAGGTGCTCGTCAGCGCCGACGACTTCCGGGACCGCCGCCGCTATCTCAACATGCGTTACACGTTCGAAAAACTTTTCGAGATGGGGGTGGTACCCATTCTCAACGAGAACGACACGGTTACGATTGACGAATTGCGTTTCGGGGACAACGACGGGCTGGCGCAGCTGGTGGGGATCAAGATGCTGGCCGGGCTGCTGGTTTTCCTGACGTCGGTCGGGGGGGTGTACCGGCACATGCCGACGGCGGGTGAGACGCCGGAACTCGTCGAGGTGATCGAGCGGGTGACGCCCGAGATTCTGGCGATGGTTTCCAGCGAGAAAACCAAGGTGGGCACGGGCGGCATGGGCAGCAAACTCGAGGCGGCCCGTCTGGCCTCCTCCGCCGGGATTCCCGTTATCATCGCGCCGGGGAAAAAAACCGGCATCTTGTCCGACCTGCTGGCGGGCAAGGGGGGCGGGACGCTCATTCTGCCCGCGCAGGGGGCGTTCAGCGATCACCGTTACTCGCGCCGTCAGCGTTTCATCGCCTTCAACCGGGTCAAACCGCAGGGACGCCTCTGGGTGGACGACGGCGCGGTCCGTGCGCTGCTTCAGGGGCATAAGAGTCTTCTGCCGGCGGGGGTGCGCCGGACCGAAGGCGACTATGAACGCCAGGACCTGATCGAGATCATGACCCCCAAAGGCGAAGCGGTGGCGCGCGGTCTGACCAACTACTCTGCCAACGAAGTGCAGCGCCTCATGGGCCATCGTTCCACCGACATCGGCGCCATCCTGGGCACAAGCGACTACTACGACGAAGTCATCCACCGCGACAACCTGGTGGTGCTCAACGGGTAGGAGAAAGGCTCATGTTCTCAATATCTCTGTGTTTTCGGTTTAATATGACTGTCCTCCCTGATGCATATGACACCGAATTGTCGGCGGATGTCGTAGATCCTTTTGGGGAAAATGTGGCGGATAAAACACGCAGCACGAATCTGGCCAGAGAATGAGAGGTTTTCGATGAAAATCGAAGCGATTCGTCTGAAAAATTTCAAAGCCTTCCAGGATGCCGAGCTGACGGATCTGCCCAGCTTCTGTGTCTTTGTCGGAGCCAATGGGAGCGGTAAAAGTACAATATTCAGTGTTTTCGGTTTCTTGCGCGATGCCATGAGCAGCAATGTGAATGCCGCCCTGGCTCGACTGGGCGGAAGCCGTGGTTTTAACGAGGTCCGCAGCCGGAATACAACAGGGCCTATTGAAATCGAATTGAAGTTCAGGGAGAAGTCCGGATCTCCCCTGATCACGTATGGTCTGCAAATCAACGAGATGGGTGGCCGTGCGTTTGTGGAGCGGGAGATTCTGAAATATCGCCGTGGAAGCAAAGGGCAACCCTGGCATTTTCTGGATTTCACGAACGGAACGGGTACTGCCGTCACCAATGAAGTCGAGATGGTGAACGATGTAAAAGATCTCAACCGGGAAACGCAGACGCTCAAATCGAATGATATTCTGGCGATCAAGGGCTTGGCTCAGTTTGAGCGTTTTCCCGCGGTGGTGGCATTGGGAGACCTGATCGAGAACTGGCACGTTTCAGATTTCCACATCAGTAAAGCGCGCCCGGAGCAGGAGGCCGGATACGCCGAACACCTCTCCAGCGAAGGGGAAAATCTGTCCTTGGTGATTGAGTACCTGTACAATCACCATCGTGCCGTTTTTGATGGTATTCTGGAACGCTTAAAGCAGAGGGTTCCCGGAATATCGAATGTCGAGTCCAAGACGACAGAAGAAGGTCGGGTTTTGTTGAAGTTCCAGGACGGTTCCTTCGAGGATCCTTTTCTGGCCCGGTATGTTTCGGACGGAACCATCAAGATGTTGGCCTACCTGGCGCTGCTGTACGATCCCGTTCCGCATCCGTTATTGTGCGTAGAAGAGCCGGAAAACCAGTTGTATCCCAATCTTTTGTGGGAATTGGCAGAAGAGTTTCGAGCCTATGCCAATCACGGAGGCCAGGTTTTTGTCTCGACCCATTCTCCGGATTTTCTCAATGCCACCCGTATTGAGGAAGTTTTCTGGCTGGTCAAGCAGGAAGGATACACTCAGGTTCGCCGGGCCAGAGATGATAAACAGATTAAGGCTTATATGGATGAAGGAGATCAGATGGGATACCTCTGGAAGCAGGGTTTCTTCTCGGAGGTCGATCCGCAATGACCACGCTCGTTTTCCTGCTTGAAGAACCGTCTGCCCGCGAGATGTTGAAGGGGATTCTACCGAGAATCCTGCCGAAGACGGTCGTCCCCGAGTATAAAGTATTTGAGGGCAAGCAGGATTTGGAAAAACGGTTGGAACGGATTCTGCGGCTCTGGTACAAACCGGATTGCCTGTTTGTCGTCATGCGTGACAAGGATTCCGGCGATTGTCGTCGCATAAAGGAAGGAATTCGGAATTTGTGTGACCGGGCGGGAAAACAGGACACTCTGGTTCGAATCGCCTGTCACGAATTGGAGAGTTTTTATCTGGGCGATCTTGCGGCGGTCGAAAACGGACTGGGGATCAGGGGATTAAGCAAACATCAGGAAAATCGCCTTTACCGGAATCCCGACCATCTTGAATGCCCAGCGCAAGAACTTATGAAATTGACCCGGAACAGATACGATAAGGTTTCTGGTTCCCGGGCGATTGCTCCCCATTTGAGTATTATAGACAACCGTTCAAAAAGTTTTAATGTCTTGGTATCCGGTATCCGGAACTTGATCGAAACAACCGGAATGAAAATGAAGAGGTAAAGAAAGAGTTATTCATGGACCTGAGATCCTTACTTGCCGAACGTATTGAAGCGGCCCTGGGCCGTTACCTGGAGGCGCAGGGGGTGACGGGCGCGGATGTCCAGCCCCTCATCGAAGTGCCGCGTAACCGCGAGCACGGCGATTATGCCACCAATGTCGCCATGCAGCTGACGAAACTGGTGAAACGCAACCCGCGCCAGATTGCGGAAGAACTGTTGAATCACTTCGACTGTACGGGGCTGGTGAGCGAGACCTCGATCGCGGGGCCGGGCTTCATCAACTTCCGCATGGCGAGCGAGGCCACTGCGGGCGTACTCCGCCGCATCGTCGCCGACGGAGCCGCATTCGGTCAGACCCGCACCGGCAATGGCGTTCGGGTCCTGATCGAGTTTGTCAGCGCCAACCCCACCGGCCCGCTCCACATCGGCCACGCGCGTGGCGCCGTGGTGGGCGACGTGCTGGGCCGTCTGCTGGCCGCCGCCGGCTATGAGGTCAAGCGCGAGTATTACTTCAACGATGCGGGTGTTCAGATGCGGATGCTCGGCAACACGCTGCGCCTGCGCGTGGACGAGCAGCTGGGCCGCCCGGTCGAGTGGCCCGAGCAATACTACCGTGGCGACTACATGATCGAGATTGCCAAACTCATGGTGGAGGAACTCGGAGTGGCGGAAGCGGGCGCGGAACACGACGTCCAGTTCTACACCGACTTTGCCGTGCGCGAAATCCTCAAGACCATTGACGCCGACCTCAAGGCGATGGGGATCGCGTTTGACATCTGGTTCAGCGAGACCTCTCTGCACCGCAACGGCGCTGTTCAGGCCACCCTCGAAGAACTGCGCGAGCGTGGACGCATCTATGAGAGCGAAGGCGCCACGTGGCTCCGCACGACCGACTACGGCGACGAGAAGGACCGCGTGGTCATCAAGAGCGACGGAAATTACACCTATGTGATGCCCGACATCGCGTACCATCGAGACAAATATGGGCGCGGTTTCAACCGCCTCATCAACGTCCTCGGTGGCGACCACCACGGCTACATCCCACGCCTGAAGGCCGCCGTGGCCGCTCTGGGCCATCCCAAGGATGACCTCCAGTGTGTCATCATCCAGATGGTGTCCCTTCTTAAGGGCGGCGAGAGTATGAAACTTTCGACCCGTTCGGGTGAGTTCATCACGATGAAGGAAATGATTGATGAACTCTCGGTCGGCGTGGTGCGGTATTTCTTCGCCATGCGCTCGCCCGACACCCAGATGACCTTTGACTGGGACCTGGCCAAGGACACCTCGATGGACAACCCGGTCTATTATGTCCAGTACGCCCACGCGCGTTGCTGCTCGCTGTTGCGCAAGGCCGAGGAACTCGGACAGCCGTTCCTGGGCACGGAGAATGCGGATCTGAACCTGTTGCAGCATCCCGACGAAAAGGCGATCGTGCAGGCCCTCGGGCGCCTGCCCGAGGTGGTGGATGCCGCCGCCGCGGAACTGGCGCCGCACCTGGTGCCCAACTACCTGCACGATGTGGCGCAGCTCTTCCACAACTTCTTCACGCAGGGCAACAGCGATCCCTCGCTGCGCATTATCCAGCCCGACCAACCGGCACTGACCCAGGCGCGCCTCGCCCTGATTCAGGGGCTGCGCATCATTCTGGGTAATGCTCTCGGGTTGCTGGGCATCGAGCCGATGGAACGGATGTAATTCGGCAAGTAAGAGCGCATTGAAACAAGGACGCATTCATGTTGGCTGCCGTTTTGACCGCCCCTGGGGTTCTCGAAATACAGGACCGTCCCACGCTGGTTCCTGGCGCGGGGGAGGCGGTTCTGGACGTTCATCTCGCGGGGGTCTGCGGGACCGATCTGGCGCTCTACTCGGGCGATTACCCTGTTCCGCTCCCGCTGGTGCTGGGGCACGAATTTGTCGGGCGGGTCGCGTCCGTTGGAGCGGGAGCCGACCCGGCCCTCGTGGGACGGCGCGCCACGGCGGAAATCAACAATTCCTGTCCCCAAAATTCAGAATCGCCCTGTGTGGCGTGTCAGATGGGGATGCCGACGCATTGTCTGAGGCGGACGACGACCGGCATTGTTGCCCACGACGGAGCCTTTGCTCAGCAGATTTGCGTGCCGGTGGATAATCTGCATCTTCTGCCCGACGGTCTAACCGACCGCGAGGCGGTTTTTGTCGAGCCGCTTGCCGCCGCGCTCCAGACCTTCGATATGAGCCCGCTGAAACCCGGCCAGACGGTGGTGGTGCTGGGCGCCGGGCGTCTGGGGTATCTGGTCGCCGGTGTGGCCCGGGCGCGGGGGGCGCGCGTGCTGGCCGTGGCCCGCAGTCAGGCTTCCTGCGACCGGATTGAACGCCTCCTGGAGGTCGAAACGCTTCAAAGCGGCTCACCGGATGAGGTGGTCGCGAAGGTTCTGGACTGGGTGGCAATTCAACGGGGACAGGCGTCCTCGGAAAAGATGGGCGCCGATCATGTGGTCGAGGCCACCGGTTCCGGGTCCTCGGAAATTCTGGCTCTGGCTTCGCGGCTGGTTCGCCCGCGTGGCACGATCCACCTGAAAAGCACTCCCGGCGCGTTTACGCCCGGCATTTCGCTGACGGATCTGGTAGTGAACGAAGTACGCCTTCAGGGATCGCGTTGCGGGCGGTTTGCCCCCGCCATCGAGTTTCTGGCGAAACGTCTCTTTCCGGTAGCGGAGTTGGTGAGCGAGGAATACCCCCTCGCGCAGGCCGCCATCGCCCTCGAACGCGCGCGCCACGTTTCCAAAGTGGTGTTGCGATGTCTATGATCACGCGCCTGAAAGTTGCCAACCGTCGCGCCACGCGGACGTTTGTCGAACTGGACGACGCGCCGTGGGCCGAACTGGACACGGAAGTGGTTCTGCGCCATCAGTTGAGTAAGGGACAGGTTCTGAGTCCCGCCGAGCAGGCGGCCCTGCTTGCCGAGGACGCCTTCATTCGCGCGCGCCGGACCGCCGCCATCCTGCTTCGTACGCGTCCCCGCTCGATTTTTGAACTGCGTCATCGTCTCACGGAACGCAAGTACGAACCGGCGACGGTTGAGCAGGTTGTTGCCTATTACGAGGAAAAAGGCGACCTCGACGACGCGCGGTTTGCCGAGATTTTTGTCTCCCATCAACTCAAAACCCGCCCGGATGGACCGCGCCGAATTGCCACGCAACTGCGGCAGCTGGGCGTTGCCGACAACCTCATCCAGGCCGCGCTCGAGAAGGCGGACGCCACGGACACTGAGCTGCAGACCGAGCGTGCCCGCCAGTTCATCGAGCGTCGCCTCCGGCGTCTTTCCGACGCGGACCCGCGCAAACGCCGTCGCAAACTCACCGACGCCCTGATCCGCGCCGGGTTTGAGCCCGCCGTCTATGCGCCGCTTCTGCGCGAGATGCTCCAGCGCGAACCGGATGAGGACTTTCCCGAACTGACCGAAGAGAGCGAGTGATCCTGAAAACCTCAGTTGAGGATAGAAACGAGTTTTTTTCTCCCCATAAAATGGCCATTCTGGGAGGGCGGGCGTCCTCGCCCGCCTGAAAGAAAAACCGGACTGCAGGCGCTCAACAGCGGTCTTCAGGGTGATCCGCTGCGGCAATCGGACAGCAGTCTTCCCCGCTTTCTTGAGCCAACAAGAATCTCCCTTTTGAAAACGATTGACACCTTTCGGCCGGGATTGCATCATTCGGTTGATTTGCTGGAAGTTTTGTGCGCGATAAACCCGTTTCCTGGAAAGGCGTTTGTATGCCTGATCCCAACAATGGCCAACCGAGAAAGATCTCGATTCCCCGTCTCGTCGTGGTCGGGTCGCTCAATATGGACCTCGTGGTCCGAACCTCACGGATTCCCCGACCGGGAGAAACGATCCACGGGGAGGACCTGTCCCTGATTCCCGGGGGGAAGGGCGCCAACCAGGCGGTGGCCGCCGCACAGCTCGGCGCGCGGTGCGAAATGGTGGGTCGTGTGGGGGATGACGTGTTTGGCGGCCAGTTGATCGCGGCGTTGCGCACGTGTGGCGTTGCAACGGATTATGTGCGCAGCACGTCCGCCTGTTCGAGCGGCGTGGCGCTCATTCATGTCGAGGCGAGTGGCGAGAACTGTATCACGATTGTGGCCGGGTCGAACGGACGCATGACGCCCGCGGACCTCGAAACGCTTGAACCGGTTCTGGCTCAGTCCAACGTGCTGCTGCTTCAACTCGAAATCCCGGTGGAGACCGTCGCCACTGCCATCCAGATTGCCCGCCGGAACGGCGTGTACTCGATTCTGGATACCGCGCCCGCGCCTGAGAACGGGCTGCCGGAGGCGCTCTACGCCGTGGACCTCCTGACCCCCAACCAGCATGAGGCGCAGGCGTTGACCGGTATCGAAGTCGTGGATGAGGACAGCGCCATCCGCGCCGCCCGGATCTTGCGCGATCGCGGCGCCCGCCGCGTCGTCATCAAGATGGGACCCGCAGGCGCGCTGGCGCTCGATGAGACGGGCAAGACGTATCCTGTCCCTTCATTTCCCGTTCAGGCGGTGGACACCACCGCCGCGGGAGACGCGTTTACCGCCGCGTTGGGGGTGGCGCTCGCGGAAGGGCGGGATCTGGCCCGAGCCGTCCGGTTTGCCTGTGCGGCGGGCGCTTTGGCCACCACGGTCTTCGGCGCCCAACCGGCCATGCCGGACCGTTCCCGGGTTGAGAAACTGTTGCGTGGATAGAAACGGCAATTAAAACACTTTGCGAAAGGATCGCACCATGAAAGCCCATCGAATTCTCCCATTTCTGGGGACACTTCTCCTGTCTCTCCTCCTCCTGAACGGATGTGGAAAAACGGAGGAATCCTCCAAAACTCCCGCATCCGAGAAGGCCGGGAAAGAGGCGAAAGCGCCCAAATCCGGCAAGCCTCGCATCGCGCTGATCATGAAGTCGCTGGCCAACGAGTTTTTCATCACGATGGCCGACGGAGCCAAGGCCCACCAGAAACAGAATGCCGACCAGTACGACCTCGAGGTCAACGGCATTAAGGACGAAAGCGACCTGCAGCAGCAGGTGGCGCTGGTCAACCAGATGATCGCCACGCAGGTGGACGCCATCGTCATCGCGCCCGCCGACTCCAAGGCGCTCGTGCATGTCTGCGCTCAGGCGCAGAAGGCGGGTATCACGGTGGTCAACATCGACAATAAACTCGACGAAGCGACGCTCAAGGCGGAGGGGGTTCAGATTCCCTTTGTCGGGCCGGACAACCGGGCCGGGGCGCGGGCCGTCGGGGAAGCGCTGGCCAAAGTCCTCCAGCCGGGCGATCCCGTGGCGATCATCGAGGGGATCACGACCGCGTTCAACGGCCAGCAGCGCCGCCTCGGGTTCGAGGACGCCCTGAAGGCCGCCGGTCTGACGATCGTCAGTACCCAGAGTGGCCAGTGGGAGACGGAAAAAGCCAACAACGTGGCCTCGGCCATCCTGAGTGCCAACCCGCAGCTCAAGGCCCTGCTCTGCGCCAACGACAACATGGCGCTCGGCGCCGTGGCCGCCGTCAAGGCCGCCGGGCGTCAGGACCAGGTCCGCGTCGTCGGGTTCGACAACATCGCCGCCCTCCGGGATCTGGTGCGCAGCGGCGCAGTCCTGGCCACCGCCGACCAGCATGGTGACCAGCTGGCGGTCTTCGGCATCGAGTACGCTCTTCAGATTCTGTCCGGCCTGGCCACGCCCCAGGACAAACAGACCCCCGTGGACCTGATCACGAAGGAAACGGTGGACGCCGGAGCGGCGGTACCCAAGTCCGGAGTTTGATTGATTGCGTCTGTCTTTTGGTGCATTTTAGTATCAGTGTGGTCATACCATGTATTTATACTACTATCTTGTAGAATCGACGCGAATTACATACATTTAGGAACGTGGAAAAGCGCCCCGGAGGGGCGCGGGTGAGTAGCCGGGGGGGGAGCGAAGCGGAACCCCCGGATCTGTCCCTAAATTTTTCCCGCCCCGGATGGGGCGGAGGAAAGCACAGAGAAGTTGAGGGTTATATGTTGGGAAGCCGAAAAAATATCCGTACCTTGACCGCCCTGCGCCCCTCCGGGGCGCGTGAGAAGGGATTTTCTTCCGGGGGTTCCGCTTCGCTCCACCCCCGTCTACTAGCCTGTACCCCTCCGGGGTACTTTGATTTGGTTGCGGTTTCGCTGCGCCAGGTAATTCTGTTAAATTTATGAATGAAGCCAACAGAAAACGGCTCTGGAGGGGCCGATAACCGTCCCTTCCTCCCAAACCCGGTTGGCTTTTGAAATTCTCTATACCCCTGCTTATTCTGGAGTCAATCCCATGTCCCCTCTTTCTTCGTCCCCCGAATCTTCACGCCCCGCGCCCCCTTCTGGACGGGGTCGCAGCGTGTTTCTGTTTCTGATCGATTTCGTCGGCCTGTTGCTCGTCTTGCTGGTCCTGATTGGTTTTTTCAGTTTCAAAAGTGAGCATTTCTGGAGTTTTCGGACCTTCTCGACTCTGGCCAACGAGATCCCCAGCCTCACGATCGTCGCCACCGGCATGACCTTCGTTCTCATTATCGCGGGCATCGACCTCTCGGTCGGGTCGGTGCTGGCGCTGGGGGGGGCGATGATCGGGCTGGCGCTGGTCAACCTCCAGTGGCCCCTCTGGGCGGGCGCCGCGCTCTGTCTGGCCGTCACGGCCCTCTGTGGGTTGTTCAACGGCCTCATCAGTGTCCGCTGGACCATCCCCTCGTTCATCGTCACGCTCGGCATGCTCGAGGTCGCGCGCGGTTCGGCCTACCTGGCCACGCAGTCGCAGACCAAGTACATCGGCGCTTCGATCGTCAGCCTCGGCGATCCCCTTCCCGGTGTCGGTTTTTCCCCGGGGTTCTTTGCCGCGCTGGCCGTGGTGATTCTGGGACAGCTGACCCTCTCGCTCACCCGGTTCGGGCGTTACGCCCGCGCCACCGGGTCCAACGAGCCCACCGCCCGCCTCTGCGGCATTTCGACCGGTCGCGTCAAGGTGGCGGTCTTCGCCCTGTCGGGAGGCCTGACGGGTCTGGCGTCCCTGTTTTATTGTTCGCGCCTCGCCTCGGCGGACCCCAACGCGGGCATCGGCCTGGAACTCTCGGCCATCGCCGCCGCCGTCATCGGCGGCACGAGCCTGATGGGCGGGCGCGGTTCGGTTGTCAACACCTTCCTCGGCGTTCTCATCATCGCCACGCTCCAGACCGGCCTGAACCAGCTCAGCGCGCCCGAGTCGGTCAAGCGCCTGGTGACCGGCCTGGTCATCGTCCTCGCCGTCATCGCCGACTCCTACCGCTCGCGCCTGATGAGGAAGGGGTGAGGATAGTGTCGAACCGTCTATCGGTATGTTGTTTTCCGAAGTTACTGGATATTGCAGAAAAGAAGGCTTGCCAGATGAAAATGAATAGGTTTTTCAGGCTACACGTATTGGGACAGATTCTGCTTGTTCTGTTTCTGTTTCCGATAAAGGGATATTCCGAGGATGCGGCGACAAGTTCAAAAGACCGATGGTGGGTTGCCTATGGTTATACGGGAAACCGTCACGATCAGAATACAGAACAAGTCCTTCTCATGAAAGACGGTACAGTACAAACAAGTGGGTCGAGATATAACGGCGATTCTCCCTGGAGTTCATCATTGCAACTCGACGAGGATGAGCAGACCCTTGTTCGTACAATCATCGATGATCTGGATTGGGATAGTCTGAAACCAGGAAGTGATATGTTGGATGCCCCTCCTGAATTCAGTGTTTTTACGTCGGAATTCCAGTTTCAAATATGGAAGGATGGAAATCCTGTTTGTTTTTCTGCAATAGTTGAACTCGATGATGATGCGGATCGTTTCAGAATAATGCTCTCTGTACTTTTCTCCGATTTTGCGGAACAGGGCAAAGTACAACACTGCTTGTCCCACAACGACATCGCATCTCTGAAGGGATGTTCTTTTTCTTCGATTTTCCAACCGGAAAAGATGATTGAGCCTTTGAAGGCCTTTGTTTTTTCAAACGACTATTTGTCTCAGGATGATGAGGAACCCCTGAAATACTTTGTATCACTTCTTACGCCCAAGGAGTTTGGAAAAATTGTGGTGGAAGAATTTGATCGAGTTGATCCGAGAAAAGCAGATCGAGTCCTTCAGATGCTGGATGAACCGGCACGCAAAAGATTCGAAAAATACAGGATGATGACGCAGTATTTCCGTGATCTGAAGCCCGAGGAACGAACCCAAGCGTTCGTTTCTCATCCGCGCACCCCTTACTCAGTTCTAAAAGAATCCGTCCGCAAGGCGACGACTCCTGAAAAACTGAAAAATTCTATAGAGGAATTGACTTCCGGCAGTACGCCGTTACGCTTTTCAGGGTTCCTGGCTTCAGAACTGGCACGGGCGGATCAGGAGCGGGCTTGGATGCTGCGTTCCGCATGTGTGAGAGCGCGGTTACCCAAGACCTGGTATTATTACCTGGCGCCGGTTCTCTATCAGGACTTTCGTGATCGAATCCCAGCCGACTATGTTCATCTGTCCCCACAGAAGAAATCCGCTTTACTGGGCATGATACGCCTGATGAGCAAAGAAGAAGTGGGTGGTTCTGTTCTGGCCCTGTTGATTGAAAGGGAGAAGTCTCCGGGGGTGTCGGAAGTGATTTCTGCGTTGCTTCCCGATTTGATGGCAGTTGATGCGTTTCCATTAGCGCCCAAACTTGATTCCCCTAATCCTGCAATACGGATGCGGACATTGGGCTTCTTCCCTCCTCTTTTCAGGAACATGGGATACACTTTTTCTGGGATTGATTTCAGAAACATGACGATTCCTGAGAAGCTTAAAAAAATTCAGAAATCTGATCCCGATGCCGCTGTGCGTGAAAAGGCCAGGTTGGTACTGGAAGAACTGGACAAGATACCATTGTACCGACGGTAGTGGAGTATCGCAGGTTAATTGTAGTTGCCGAAAGACTATGTATGGCGGTTTTTGTATCAAAATCGTGATGATTGTATTGTCCCAACACATTTAGCCAGTGTTACCTCAACGACGTGATCTGCATCCCCTTCTGGCTTCCGCCCATGCTTTTCCTGATGCGGAAGATCGGCTGGCGGGTTGACGACGGGCCGCCCGGTGCTTCGGAAATTCTGATCCCGCTCCTGGTCTGGTCCTGGGTGTTCGAGTCGGTCGCCCCGTACACCGCCCCCTTCCGGGGCCTGGCCGTGGGCGACCCGACCGACATCCTCTGTTACACGGTCGGCGCCTTCGTCGCGGCGGTCTTCTGGCGGTTCTGGTATCCCGTCTCGAATCCCCGGGATGGGGCGTGTCCCTGAACGATTTCGTTCCTCCTCTTTCTTCGCTGTTATTTCTCTCGTTTCTTTTTCCCTCTTCTTCCCTGTCCCTTTCTTATTGAAAACA
>DAOPYU010000008.1:0-25463 GCA_035353095.1 Candidatus Sumerlaeota bacterium
GGCGGGTCTGCACGAAATCTACCGCAACAGCGATCTCTTCTTCATGGCCAACTATGCGCAGACGGTCAACGTGATCGGGTGCATCAAGACGACCAAGACGGCGGCGGAACTCGAGACGACGGGTCTGGTACTCGCCCTGTACCGCGCTCAATTCGGCGTGACGCCGGTGGCGGTCAGTGGCGTTCCCAAACCGCTCGATGTGGTGGCGGCCTGGACGGCGGATAAGAAGGTCCTGACGGTCTCGGTGGTGAACCCGGGAGCGGAGTCCTGCGACTTGAGCCTGGATGTGGCGGGCGCCAAACTCAGTGGCAAGGGCAAGTCCTGGACGATGGCGGGAAAAGACCCGATGGCCTACAACGACCCGGGGCAGCCGCGCAAGCTCGACTTCGTTGAAAAAGCGGTGGACGGGGCGAAAACGACCTTGAAAATCGAACCGCTCAGCGTGATATTGTTCCGGTTGGATGTCGAATAATGGTTTTCCGGCCCGGACCCTGGTGGGTCCGGGCCGGAACAAGTCATGAGTGTCGAAATCCGATCCAGTCCTCAAAGTAATCCACAAGGGAGTCATGATTATGATGAAGAAAGCATGGGGGAGTGTATGGGTGTCGTTGCTGTTGGTGGGTATCCTGGGATTGATGGGATGCGGCCAAAAGACCGAGACGAAGAAGGAAGGCGCGAACTCGAAACAATCGGCCAAACAGGAAGCCAAGGCGGACGCGGGCAAGGGGAAGAAGACCTTCGTCATGGTCCCCAAAGTGGTGATGCCCTATTATGAACCGTGTTTTGAGGGGTTCAAGGACGCGGCGGCCAAGTACGGGGCCGAGGTCGAGTACCTGCCACCCAATGAAATGAAACTTCCTCTGCAAGTCAAGGTGATCGAGGATTTGATTGCCCGTAAGGTGGATGGGATCGCGATTTCGGCTCTGGACGATATCGGTCTGAAACAGGTGATCAACGATGCCATGGCCGCCGGAATCAAGGTGGTGACCTTCGATGCTCCGGCTCCGTCGAGCAATGCCTTGAGTTATATCGGAACGATCAACGAGGCAGCCGGTGCGGCCGCCGCCGAAGAGATGATCAAGACGATGGGCGGCGAGGGGGAACTCGCCATCCTGCAGGGCGGTCTGGTTTCCTCGAACCTGAACCAGCGTTTCGAAGGGTTCAAGAAAACGATCGAGACCAAGGCGCCCAATATCAAGATCGTGGCGCGTGAGGACACCGAAGGCAAGATTGACACCACCGTGGCGAAGGTCGAGGCGTTGCTTCAGGTGCATCCGAACCTCAAGGCGTTCTTTGGCGTTTCCGCCACAGATGCGCCGGGCGCCGCCATCGTGATCGAGGAACAGAAGAAGGTGGGCAAGATCCTCATCGGCGGTTTTGACGACACGCCCGATACCCTCAGCGCTATCCGCAAGGGAACCGTTTCGTTTGCCCTGGCTCAGCAGACCTACAAGATGGGGTGGCTGTCCGTGGTCAAACTGTGCGAAGCGATCGAGGGCAAGACGATCGAGAAGGAAATCAACACGGGACTTCTGGTGGTCACCAAGGAGAACGTGGACAGTTACATGAGCGAAATGAAGGCGAATGTCGAGAAGTCTGACGCTGCGAAATAGGGGTGGATGTTTATGACAAAGAGTATTGATTCGACGGGCCGGGCCGGAAGAAATTTCCTGCTCGACCTGCTCAAACAGAAGGAAATGGGGGTCTTTCTGGCGCTGGTGGCGATCGTCGCCTTTCTGGTCTGCAAGACGGATTCATTCGCCAGTAAAGATAACCTGTTTGCGGTCTCGCGTCAGATCGCCTATGTGGCGATTGTTGCGCTGGGGATTTTCTTCGTGATTGTGACGTCCGGCATAGACCTTTCCGTCGGATCGCTGGTCTGTCTCAGTGGGGTGATTTGCGCGCTGGTTCTTCAAGGGGGACACCATCCTCTTCTGGCGGTCCTGGCCGGACTCCTGACGGGGGCTGTCGCGGGGGCAATCAATGGGCTTCTGGTCAGTTATGTGGGGGTGACCTCCTTCATTGTGACCCTGGGGATGCTCAGTGTCGCCAAAGGCGCCGTTCTGGTCCTGACGCATGGCGATTCGGTCCGGGGTTCGACCGAACAGTTCTCGACGTTTCTGGACTTCGGCAAGAGAACCTTTCTGGATGGTCGGTTATCCATGCCGGTGGTGGTGTTGCTGGTTCTTGCGGTGATCTGTTACATCGTTTTGCGTTACACCGTGTTCGGGCGGCGGCTCTTTGCGGTTGGGGGGAATGAACAGGCGACGGAACTTTCGGGGATCAACGTCCGGGGCATCAAGTTTTTCTCTTTCGTGATCGCCAGTGTGGCTTCCTCGATCGTGGGGATCCTTTACATTTTCCAGTACAATTCGGCTCAATCATCAGCGGGCGAGGGGATGGAGATGGATGCCATCGCCGCCGCGGTGATCGGGGGCACTTCGCTTCTGGGGGGACAGGGCAGTGTGGTGGGGATCCTCATCGGCGCCATCATGATGGGGGTTATCCGCAATGGTCTGGTCTTGATGAAGGTGGACGCCTATTGGCAAAAGTCCATCATTGGCGCGATCATTGTCCTGGCTGCGGTCATTGATATTCTTCGGAGTAAGCGGAAGTAACCATGTCTATGCCTCTTTTGGAAATGCGTGAAATTTCGAAGGGCTTTCCGGGCGTTCAGGCGCTCAAGAACGTCAATTTCTCCTTGAGCAAGGGGGAGATTGTCTGCCTGCTGGGGGAGAACGGGGCGGGGAAGTCCACCCTGATGAAGGTGCTCACCGGTGTGTACCCGGAGTACGAGGGGACGGTCTCACTGAACGGTGAAACGATCCGCTTCCGCAATACGCGCGACGCCTTCGAAAAAGGGGTCAGCATCGTCTTTCAGGAATTCAATCTCTGTCCGAACCTCTCCGCCATGGAGAATCTCTTCCTGGGGAATGAGAATCGTTCCCTGCCCGGTTTTATTTCCTATGGCGCCACCCGCAAAAAAGCGGTGGAAGCGTTCCGCAAGTTGCGCATGGAAATTGACCCGGATGCGCTTGTGAAGGATCTGGGAGTGGCTCAGCAGCAGATGATCGAGATCGCCAAGGCGCTTTCGCACGACACGAAAATTCTCGTCATGGATGAACCGACGGCCGTTCTGACCGAACTGGAAGCGAAAAATCTCTTCGATCTGATGCGGGAATTGAAGGCCCAGGGAATGGCGATTGTCTTCATTTCCCACAAACTGAACGAGGTTCTGGCGATCACGGATCGGGTGGTGTGTCTGCGCGATGGGGAAAACTCGGGGGAAGCCTGTACCCGTGAAATCGGGGAAAACGACTTGGTTTCCATGATGGTGGGGCGCGAGATAGACCGTTTCTATTCCAAGCGTGCCGGGCAGGCGTCTTCCGAGGTCGTGCTGGATGTGCGGAATCTGACGGGCCGGCCCATGACCCGCAATGTCTCGTTCAAGTTGCACAAGGGGGAGATCGTGGGGTTGGCCGGTCTGATCGGGGCGGGGCGGACGGAACTGGCCCGGCTTCTGATCGGAGCCGAGAAAGTGACCGACGGCGAGATCTGGCTGCATGGCGAGAAAGTCTCCATCACGCATCCCAAACACGCCGTAGCCCGCAAGATCGCCTATGTGAGCGAAGACCGCAAGAAGTACGGGTTGGTTCTGCCCATGACGGTTCGCGAAAACACGACCCTGGCGGTTCACTCGAGAGTGAGCAACTGGGCGGGATTCATCAGCGGGAGCAAGGAACGGACGCTGACAAAGGACTTCATCGAGCGCCTGCGCATCAAGGTGCCGCATGCCGAAGAGGTGGTGAATAATCTGTCGGGCGGCAACCAGCAGAAGGTGGTGCTGGCCAAGTGGTTGGCCATCGCACCGGACGTTCTGATTCTCGATGAACCCACCCGGGGTATCGACGTCGGGGCCAAGGCCGAGGTCCATCGCATTATTGCAGACCTGGCGGACAGTGGGGTGGCTATTCTGGTTATATCGTCCGAACTGCCCGAGATCCTCCATGTCTCGGACCGTGTGCTGGTGATGCATGAGGGGCGTATGACGGCCGATATTCCCCGCTCGGAGGCGAATGAGGAAACGATCATGCGGGCGGCGGTGGCGTGAGATCTCTTTGCCGCTCTATTGGGGGGTGTGGGTTGGACTGCGGAATTAGGGACAATTGTGGGGTTATCATGCGCCGGCTTTTGAAAAGTCGGCGTCTTCTTTTTCGGACTGGGAAATGCAGCTGCAGAGTAAAACGCTCTTGAAAATGGGATCGCCAACCGGATATTGTTCCATCTGGACGCGAAACTGGTTTTTCCACCCAATGTTTTCTCTAGGATTGTCTTCGTTTGGGTTCTCTGACGATGTCTCAAGCGATCGGAAATGAGAATATAAGGGTTGGGGAATTATGTGTTGAAGTTTCTCCGACGGGAGGGACGGGTTCTCGCCGTATTACTTGGCTTTATATTTCGACCACATTTTATTGATGGAAGGGGAGGGGTTGTTCATGGTTGCCATAGACTGGATGGTGGTTGCAGGATACTTCGCGATCCTCATGGGGTTGACGTGGTGGGTGATTTTGAAGGGCAAGAATACGTCGGACGACTATTTTCTGGCGGGACGCAATCTGGGATGGTTTGTAATTGGTGCGTCCATTTTTGCCTCAAATATCGGGTCTGAGCACCTGGTGGGACTCGCCGGGTCGGGTGCCACGGACGGGGTGGCCATGGCCCACTACGAGTTGCACGCCTGGTGTCTGCTTGTTCTGGGGTGGGTTCTGGCGCCGATTTACATGCATTCAAACGTGTTCACCATGCCGGAATTTCTGGAAAAGCGTTTCACGCCTTCCGCCCGCTGGCTCCTTTCGCTCATCAGTCTGGTTGCTTATGTGTTGACGAAGATCGCCGTGGGGATTTTTGCCGGTGGCGTCGTGTTTGCCGTGTTGCTTCCCGAAATGAATTTCATGGGGATGGACAGTTTCTGGATCGGGTCTCTTCTGGTCGTGATCTTGACCGGTCTCTACACCGTACTCGGCGGGTTGCGTGCCGTGGCCTATACGGAAGCCTTGCAGACGTTCATTCTGGTCATCGGGTCCGGTCTGGTGACCGTATATGGTCTGGAGGCGTTGGGAGGCTGGCATGTTCTGCGTGAGACACTCAGTTCCGATATGTTCAATCTCTGGAAACCCATTGTGCCAGCTGGCGTACAGGGAACCTGGGCGCCGGTGATGGAGATGGACGCCGCCGGCAAGGTGGCCAGGCAGGCGTGGTATTTCAACACCAATTATCCATGGTTCAGCATGCTTGTCTGTGCGCCGGTCACCGGGTTGTGGTACTGGTGTACAGACCAGTACATCGTGCAGCGTCTGTTGGGCGCTCCCAATGAACGCGAAGCGCGCCGTGGCGCCATCTTTGCCTCTTTCCTGAAACTGCTGCCGGTTTTCATTTTCATCATCCCCGGCATGATCTGTTTCGCCCTGGCGAAAAAAGGATTCGATCCGGAAATCGCCAAACTGGTGGGAGCGGATGGCAAGGTGGTTCGCGACGCGGCTCAGGCGGCCTTCCCGCTTCTGGTCAAGAATGTGATGCCCGCCGGGATTCGCGGGATGGTGGTGGCCGGCTTGCTCGCCGCTCTGATGAGCTCGCTGGCGGGCGTTTTCAATGCCTGTGCGACGCTTTTCACCATGGACTTCTACTCGCGCATGCACAAGGGCGTCTCGGAGGAAAAACTGGTGTGGATCGGGCGTGTGGCGACGGTCGTGATGATCGTAATCGGGATTCTGTGGATTCCGGTGATTAAGGGACAGAAGGGGCTGTATGATTATCTGCAGAGCATGCAGGCCTATCTGGCGCCGCCGATCTTTGTGGTTTTCTTTGCCGGGATCTTCTGGAAACGTCTGAACAGCGCCGGCTGCATGGCGGCGCTCATCGTCGGGTTTCTCATGGGTGTTTTTCGCCTGGTGATCGACACCCCCGTGGCGCTCTCCCAGGACCATTCCTTCCAGTACGCGGCGGGTTCCTTCTTCTGGATCATGAACAAAGTGTTCTTCCAGTACTACTCGATGCTGATCATGTTTGTCTGCATCGCGACGATGTTCATCGTCAGTTACCTGACCAAGGAGCCGGATTACGACAAACTGGCCGGTCTGACGTACGGCACACTGACGCGCGAGCAGGTTGAGAAATCCAAGTCCAGTTGGACGGTTCTCGATGTGTGTACGTCGTGTGTCGTTCTGGTGGTGATCATTTCCGCTTACCTCTATTTCCGCGGGTAAACGGAAAGAGGGGAGAAGGTTGCCCTTCTCAAGAGTGGACATGACGCGTCCCGAGTCTCCCCGGCTCGGGACGCGTTGTGCTTTGTTACGGTTGATCTTTTCCAGAAAGTCTCGGGCGGGTCGCATCCTCAGTTGCGTTCAACCTGGAAACCACCGCTGAGTGCAACGGCGTGTTCTATTCCATTTTGATTCGGAAACGAACTTCGTGTTTTCGTGCCTTCGTGTGAAAAAACGCTGTCGAGCATCCCTGTCACGGCTTTCCTCATAGGCGGGCGAAACGCCCGCCCTCCCATGAAACGCCCATTTTTTGGGGGGGAAAGCGGTTCACGGGAACGCCAATCTCCGGATTGGCGTAGAAAAGTGGAACCTCACCCAAACCTCACTCAAAAGGTGAAAGAGCCAAGACCGTTTTCACCCCATAACACAAAAACAAAAGACTCGTTTTCCAGCCTCAACTGCGGTTTTCAGGGTGCAATATCGTTTTGGAAAGAATCACACGAAGACGCGAAATCACGAAGATCCCCCCATTTTGTCCCATCTTGAATGCGAATCTGCATGAAGGCCCGAACGACAGGAAAGGAAAAAAACGGAGGATAGAGCGGCTGCGCAAAGAAAAATGCGCCGGTCTTCGAGAGGAAGACCGACGCATTTCAAATTCGATTTGGCGATTTCAACCGATTCCGATTTCCACGCGTCGAGTTATTTGGCGGTCGAGAAGCGATACTCGGTCGTGGTCTTGTAGGTCTCGCCCGGTTTCAGGATCGTGGTGGGGAACTTGGGCTGGTTGGGCGAATCGGGAAAGTGCTGCGTTTCCAGACAGAGGCCGGAACGGAACTCATAGCCCTTGCCGCTCTTGCCGATCACTTTCCCGTCGAGGAAGTTGCCGCAGTAGAACTGCACGCCCGGTTCGAGCGTCCAGACTTCCATCACGCGTCCGCTCTTGGGCGCTTCGACGCGCGCGGCCAGGGTCATTTCGCCCTTCTTGTCGCCCTTGTTCAGCACCCAGTTGTGGTCGTAGCCGTTGCCGAAGGCGATCTGTTCGTAGCTCTTTGTGTTCACCCGCGCGCCGATGGCGGTGGCTTTGGTGAAGTCCATGGGTGTCCCCTTGACCGGGGTGATTTCACCCGTGGGGATGAGGCCCTTGTCCACCGGCGTGAAGCCGTCGGCGTTGAGGGTCAGCAGTTGATCCAGAATGGTGCCCTTCCCCTGGCCTTCGAGGTTGAAGTAGCCGTGGTGGGTCAGGTTGACCGGCGTGGGCGCATCCGTCGTGGCTTCGTAATTGATCCGGACGGTGTTTTTGTCGGTCAGCCAGTAGGTCACCTTGACCTTCAGCGTGCCGGGGTAGCCTTCTTCGCCGTTCGAGCTGACGCGGGAGAGTTCAAGTCCCACTTCGCCGGGGCCCTTGACGAACTGAGCATCCCACACATTTTTGTCGAAGCCCTTCTTGCCGCCGTGCAGGGTGTTGCCGTTGTCGTTCTTGGGCAGTTTATAGGCCTTGCCATCCAGCGTAAAGGTGGCCTTGCCGATGCGGTTGCCGTAACGGCCCACGATGGCGCCGAAGTAGGGACTGGCTTTTTCCCAGTATTCCGGAACGGAGTCGAACCCGAGGACGACGTCATCGAGTTTGCCGTTTTTGTCGGGCGCCTGCAGTTCAGTCACGATAGCGCCGTAGTTGGTGATCTTCATGGTCATGCCGGACTGGTTCTTGAGGGTGTAGAGTTTCACTTCCTTGCCGTCGCGGAAGACCCCTTCCACGCCGCCTTTCTTTCCTCCTGTGCAGCAGCCCGAAACGGCCAGCAGCAGAAGGAAGCTTGTCAACAAACAAGCCAGTTTTCTCATGGGTATTTCTCCTTCTTTTGACGAAGTATTTGTTTGCCCCGGAGGGCAATTCTGCCAAAATTCAGGAAGAGGCGAATCTTCCGTGTCGGTCACGCGAGAACATTACGGGCCCTTGAAGAAAATTCAGGTGTCCCCGCTCTCCTCTCTTTTCCGGAACGACCGTGCGGACACTGTACCATAACCGGAGTCCGGTTTGTATTCGTTTTGTGAAAACAAAGCGTCTTTTTGCGGGTCGAAACGGGTGACCGCAACAGGGGTATGATGCCGAATATGCACGTGTAAGTCAAGGACACAGTTCGGGCTGGTCGAGTTTGAAGTTGCGTGTGTCCCCGGCTGGGAGTAGAAAAATGACATCCATTGGGAGGGGGCTGTCTGAGGGACAGGACGCGATTCCGCGGAGAGGGCTCAGAGTGGGGGGCGGAGAGGCGCATGAACAGTCGGGAACGAATTGAAGCGATGCTCTCTGGGGAGCGCCTTGATCGGCACGTGTGGGCGGTTTCGCTTTCCGCCTTTGGCGGCAGCCTGATTGCCTGTCCCATGCCCAAGTATTTTTCCGATCCGGACGCCTATGTGCGGGGGCAGACCGCCATCCTGGAGATTCTGGAAACGGATGTCCTGTTTGCGCCCCATTGTCCGGCCCTCGAGGCGGAAGTGCTGGGCTGTGAGGTGGAATACCCGGTGCGCCAGCCGCCCGTTATCACGGCGCCCGCCATTCCGTCCGTTTCCGAAATGGCGCGCCTGCCGGTGCTGGACGTGCGGCGCGATTCGCGTCTGGATTTCATTTACGAGTCGCTGGAGATTCTGAACAGGGAGCATGGTCGTATTGTGCCGTTGGTTGCGCCGATCCTCGGGCCGTTGGATCTGCCGGGTGTTCTTCTGGGGTGGGAAAACTGGTTTTCCGTTTTCCAGCAACAGGAGAAGGGACCACGCGATTCCCTTCTGCACTGGTGTGAAGGGTTTTTTGTGGCCTATGCCAATCGTCTGCTGGAGTCGGGAGCCACTTTTCTGCAGGTTTCACTCGACGGTCTGAATGGTCGGGTTGTTTCCCGGAACGAGGCCAAGTCAAGTCTGATTCCTTTTCTGGGGCGAGTGTTCGCGCAAGTCCGGGGGCCCCTGATTCTGGACCACCATGCTTCTTCTGTGGCTTCGTGGTTCCATGACCTGCAGGATTTGCCCAATGTGGTGGGGCTTGTGGTGGGGCGGTCGGATTCCCTGGAAGAACTGAGTTCCCGGCTCAAGCCGGCGTTCTGGCTGGGAGGGGGCATGGACCGGGCGACTCTGCGCGACGTATCCTGCGAAACCCTGAAACAGACTTGTTTTCGAACCCTGGAGAGCCTGCCATCGGATTGGCGGTTTGTATTTTCCCTGGTGGGGGGGGATGCGTTTACCGATACGCCGATCGAGAAGATCCGGATTTTGCGCGACACCGTGCGGGCGTTTCCCCGTGAGTTTGTTGTGTGAAACGACTTGGTGCAGACCTTGGGTCTCACTGTGTTTCTGCCTCGTGTAAGAACAACAAACCCTCAGGATGGTTGTTGTCTCTCTATAGACTCGGATTTTCGATATTTTTCCGAGCGCAATGCCAATCTTGCACGTGTCAAAACAACAAAGCGGCGCCGTGTGTGTTTTTTGTGTTTCCGGGTAAGAAAAGGGTTGACGATTACGGGATGAAGATCAATTATCAACCCCGAATCCTTGAGACGTTGCGGCATTCGGATTCACGAAAGGGGTGTGGTTTTCCTTGTCATGGGAGCGCGCGTGAGCGCGGCAGGTGTCTCGTGCGGGTGAAAGCGGACTGGCCCCGTAATTCCAATCAGGAGAGTTGACCGATGAAGAAAAACTTTTCCCCAAGTCGCCGGAACTTTCTGCTCAAAAGCGCGGCGGCCCTCGGCGCGGTTGCGGCTTTCCCGACGATCGTCCCCTCGACGGTCTTTGGCGCCACAGCCCCCAGTAACCGCATCAATCTCGGCATGATTGGTATGGGGTTGATGATGGGGGGCCACCTGGAAGGGATGCTCAATCGCGACGACGTCCAGGTGCTGGCTGTGTGCGATGTGGTCGAGAACAGGCGCAATGAAGCGAAACAGCACGTTGAAAAGAAATACGCGGAAAAGGCGCCGAGCGGGTCCTACAAAGGATGCGACGCGTACCTCGAGTATGAGAAAATCTGCGAACGCTCCGATATTGACGGGGTTTTCGTGGTGACGCCGGACCACTGGCATGCCCTCTGTTCGCTGGCCGCCATGCGGGCCGGAAAGCATGTCTATTGCCAGAAGCCCATGACGCTGACGATCCGGGAAGGCCGCCTGATGAGCGACACCGCCCGGCAGTATGGGATTGTCTTCCAGGTCGGCTCGCAGCAGCGTTCCGAGCGGGCCTTCCGCCGGGCGTGTGAGATTGTCCGCAACGGCTGGATCGGCAAGGTGCATACGATCTATACCAGTCTGGGAGAGTTCGCGCCCCCCACGACTCTGGCCGAACAACCGATTCCCGCCGGGTTCGATTATGACCGCTGGCTGGGGCCGACTCCCTGGTATCCCTACAACGAGGAGCGTGTCAAAGGAGATTATGGCGGCGGGTGGCGCCGTTTCTGGGAATACGGTTCCCGCAAGAACGGCGACTGGGGCGCGCACCACTTCGATATTATCCAGTGGGCGCTGGGCATGGACGATTCCGGTCCGGTCAAGTTCATCCCCAAGGGGTACGACGGTCACGAGTTCCAGACGCACTACTATGCGGATGGCACGCGGGTGCTGCGCGACCATCCCACGCGCAACGGCCAGATGATTCAGTTCATCGGAGCGGGGGGCGAGGTTCTGGTCAGTCGGGGCAATCGGCTCGAGACTACGCCGGCGGAACTGGCCAAGATGCCGTTGCTGCCCAGTGAGGCGCATCTATATGAGTCCAACGACCATGAGGGCAACTGGCTCGAGTGCATTCGCACGGGGCGCAAAACGATCTGCGATGCGGAAATCGGGCACCGCACGGCGACGATCTGCCACCTCAGCGGAATCGCGGAGCGGTTGGGCCGCCCGATCGAGTGGGACCCGGTCGAGGAGAAGATTCTGAACGATCCCTCGGCCGAGCGCTGGTACGATCGTCCGCGCCGGGCGCCCTACGTGCTCTGAGCGCGATCTGAAACTTTGACGCGAAATGAATGTCTGTTACGCCAGTCATGAAAGGGACCAAAGAAATGAAAAACAAGTTTTTCTCGCTCGTGAGAATCGGGCTCTTTTTCGCGATCGCGTTGGGGCTGACCGCCGGAGCGTTCGCTCAGACTCCGCCCGAGGAACTGATCAAGCAATTGACCGGCAAAGCCCAGGCGCCGGAAGCCGCCCAACTGGCGGACTCCTATCAGAAAGCGTTGGATTATCTGATCCCCCTGATGGCCGCCGATAATGTCGCGTCGCGTTACAATCCGCAGATCCAGTTGCAGAATCTCGGATCGTATGCCGCTCGTCCGGGCGCCGATGCGCAACGCGAAGTGTTTGCCAAGGTTCTGATTCAGAATCTGGAGAAACCCCAGGTGAGCGGGGTGGTCAAGAACTGGTTTGTTTTGCAGCTCGAACGGGTGGGCGCAGCGGAATCGGTTGAACCGCTGGCGAAACTGCTCAAGTCCGACGACGTGAATCTGCGCGATTACGCTCGCCGCGCCCTGGAGAAGAATCCCGCGCCCGCGGCGACGGATGCGTTGCTTAAAGAACTGGCCGCCGCAAAAGATGTCAATGCCAAGGTCGGCCTGATCAATTCGCTGGGACAGCGCAAGGTGGAGAAGGCGGTGGCGGCCATCAAACCGGCGTTGGACGACAAGGAACTCAAGGTGGCGTGTGCCGCAGCGGGAGCGCTGGCCAATATCGGGGACAAGAACAGCGTGGATACATTGTTCTCCGTTCTGGAGAACAAGAGTGGCGCTCTTCAGGTCAAGGCGGGCCAGGGGCTTGTATATGCCGGTCGGGAACTGATCGCTCACAACGAACGTGCGGCGGCTGGCCGGATTTTCGAAGGCCTGAACAAGGCGCTCGAAAAGCCGAAGTCGAAAGAAAACTCCCTCTTTTTCCTGCGGGTGGCGGCTTTGAATGGCCTGGTGGCTTGTATGCCGGATCAGGGGGCGAAACTGGTTGTCGCGATGGCTCAGGACGCGGACCCGAAGGTGCGCGCAGCCGCCGTCAAGGCCGCGCGTCAGGCGCCCACGAAGGACGCTCTGGCGGCCTTGGGCCAATTGATGCCGAAACTGGATGCCGACGGGCAGATACAGGTTTTGACCCTTCTCTCGGAGCGGGGGGATCTTTCCTCGGTCAAGTACGCGAAAGAGGCGCTCAAGAGTGACAACGAACCGGTACGGTTGGCCGCGATTCAGACGTTGACCCGGCTCGGGTCCGATGAAGGCGCTGGCGCGTTGCTGGAACTGGCGGCCAGCGCTCAGGGAGAGACGCAGAAAGCCGCCCTTGAGGGGTTGGCCCGAATGGTGGGACCGCTGGTGGATGAAGCGGTGTTGGCGGGTGCTGCTTCCGGTAAGCCGGAGAGCCGGGCGGTGGCCATCGGTCTTCTGGGCGAGCGGCAGGTGAGTGGCGCCTCGGAAAAACTGGCGGCGTATGCCGCGGAGGAAGATGAGAAGGTCAGCGCGGCCGCGTTGAAAGCGTTGGGGGATGTCGCGTCCGCCAATGATGTGGCCAGTCTGGCGGGCTTGTTGGCGGGCGTCAAATCGGTTGAGGCGCGCAAGAGTGGCGAGGCTGCTCTGAAGAGCGCGTTGGGTAAAGTTACGGACAAAGAGGCGGCGGCCAAACTGGTGGTCGCGAAACTCAACGGGGCGCAGCCGGAGGGGAAAATCGCCCTGATTCGGACCCTCAGTGCGGCGGCGAGCCCGTCGGCGGTCAAAGCGGTGACTGAAGCGGCCCAATCGGCGGATGAGAATACGCGGGAGGCCGGAATCCGGGCCCTTTCCAATTGGCCGGATTTCGAGGCGGGGGCGTTTCTGCTCGAGGTTGCCTCGAAGGCCGATTTGCCGATGCCCCAGTATGTTCTGGCGACGGCCGGCGTGATCCGTCTTGTCAAGGAAAGCAAATCGGCTCCGCTCGACAAGCGCACGGAACTCTGTCTGGCCGTTCTGGACAAGGCGCGCCGCCCCGACGAGAAGAAACTGGCCATCGCGGCTCTGGGCAGTCTGCCCGGCCAGCAGGCCGCGGATCGGCTGATGAAACTGGTCCAGGAGCCCGAGTTCAAGGTTGAGGCGGGTCTGGCGGCGATGGAACTGGCTGGCAACATGCGGGGAACCAACAAGGACGCGGCGAAAAAACTTGCGGAAGACATCCGCAAACTGGATATCTCGCCCGATGTCAACAGTCGCGCGGATAAACTGCTGAAGGATAACTGAGTCGGGTCGCGTTACGGTTTTCCAGAAGCGATGAGATTGAACGGGGAAGAGCCACACAGTGGCTCTTCCCCGTTCTCTATTTTTGGGACATGGAAAGAGAAATGAAAGGGGGACGGGGAGTCTTGACTTTTCTTCATTCCAGCCGATATGATGAAACCATACGGCCTTGCTGGATTTTCCGGCCCTGTTTTGTCTGTTTCCCCTCCCGGTTGAGAATCTTCCGGGGGGCATCTTACAGAGTATCGGTTGCGAATTCTCCTGTGGGACAATTCGTGAGGGAATGAAAGACGCGGCAGTTCAGGGAAATGGGAGGGGCAAGTGATGTTGAATCGGGCGGAAGGATTAGCCCCGGGCAGAACCCGCTTTCTCTTGTTGCTGAGCGGGTGGATTCTCTGGACGGCTTTCTGGAATCCGTCGGCCCGGGCACAAAACGAAGGGCCCGGGCATCTGGTGGCAACCCTCACGGAATCCGTTTCCCGTGCCTGGTTTACCGACGCGGGGGGGGAACCCGTTCAGGGAACGACACCGCCCCGGCGTTTGTTACCGGAATGCCCGGGCACTTTCGGATCGGGTGTTCAATTGACTCAGGCGGCGCCGGTGGATTTCCCGGCCCTGAAACGGGCAACCGGTCTGATTTCCTTCTGGGTACAGCCGGCATGGAACGGAAACGATGGAAAGTCCCACAAACTGTTGCGTCTTGGCGATCCGCAGAGTAATGGGCTGGCTGTCGAGAAATCCTCAAGAAATCAATTGCGTTTTGTGATGGCCTCGCCCGAGAAACGGACCGCCGCCCGCGCCGACGTCTCCGCGTGGCGCAAGGGTGAGTGGCACCATGTGGCCATCGCCTGGGTCTCCCGTGAGGGACAGCCTTTCGGACTGATCCTCTTTCTGGACCGTCAACAGGTGGATGGGCCGTTGGCTGCGGGCAACACCTTCCTCGATCCGGAAAAAATGCCGGACAAGCGTATCTGGATCGGCGATGAATCCTCCGAAGCGTCCCTGGACGAATTGATCTTTCGGACAACGGAGCTGGACCCCTGGCGGGTGGTCTTGCAGGATTATGCTCAGACTTTGCCTTGCGAGAAGATCCGCATCACCCCCACACCCTTCGGCATCCCTTCCGATCTGCGGGGGGTGGCGGGTTTTCCGAAACAATTCGGTGCGATGGGGCTTCGACCGGATACGGGCCGGGAAGAGGACTTGATGGAATCCCGCTGGGAGGCGGTTGCGGGAACGCCAGACCGGGGAGGAACGACCGTCGGGTGGTTCACCTCGAACATGGATGTGGCGACCGTTGATGAGAATGGCCGTGTCCTGGCTCGAAAACCGGGCCATTGTCGTCTGGTGGCAAAATACCGCGGGCTGTTTGGGGTTTACGATCTGGAAGTGATCAATGCCGACCGGCCGGATCTGGATCTGGTCAGTGTGTCCTGTCGGCCGATATCGGCTCGGAGTGGTCTGCGACAGGTTCCGCTGGCAGGGGTGCCGGGACAGGCCGTGGTACGGTTTTGTAACATGGGGGGCAAGCCGGTGCCTGCCGGGGCGGTGGTGCGGTTTGAACTCGTAAAGGGGAACCCCGGAGTGTATCTGTTTCCAGATCACCCCGAGATTCTGTGTCAGGAGGAAAAGCGGGTCGAACAGGGGATGGAACCGGGGATCTGGGCGGAAGTGAAGTTCGATTGGGAGTGGCCGGAATCCGAGGCGTGGCTGCGGGTGACCCTGGACCCTCAGGAGGCCGTTGCGGAGATCTGCGAGGCTAACAATCAGGTGGTCCAGCGCCTTTCCGATTTCCCCGTCCGGTTTGCCTGTGTGGGGTCGGTGGCGCGTGAGTACCGCGAAAACAAGCGGATGAATCTGGTGGGGTCCTTCAGTTGTTTCGACTACCTGCGCGCTCACCACGAGGCGATGAATCGTCTCCTGCGGAATGCGGTTTTCCCGGAAACCAGCCCCGCCGGGGTCCGAATGGGTTTTTCCCTGGATCATTTTGAGGAGGTGAACACTCGGGGAGAACCAGTCCCGTCGGCTGAATTACCGGGATCGGGCATTGAGACGGGCTGTCTGCAGGGGATTGCCCTTTTCTCGATTCCGGAGGACTCTACCCTTCTGAACATGCGTCTGATGCGTTCCCTGACGAAAACCCCGCTCGGGCTTCCGGATCTGGATGTCTGGGCGGTCCGGCTGGATAAAGTTTGGCTGCCCGGTACGAATGGGGCTCGCCTGGCGGGAAGCCCGATACTGCCTGTTCTGGATGAGCAGGGAACGCTGGCGGGTTCGCACGGTCTGGGGATGCTGGTCCGGACGGGGTTCCGATCCCTTCTGGAACCGAACGGACAATTGTGGTTTCCTCCCGCATTTGCGGGACTCCTCGATGCCTTCCGGGAGGGGTTTCGGGCCGATTGGAATCGGGAGATTCCCCATGCCATTCCGGTGGGACGGAACGTTCTGGAGATCCGGGGAGAAGAAGATGAACCGCTGACGGGCGCCGCTGTCTATGTGTACCAGGGCGCCTGGCTGGGAAACGAATACGGGACCTTCTGGGGGACACGGCCCAAATTTGCGGGACAGGTGGATGCGGAGGGGTGTTTTGATCTGGAAAAACATGCGAACGCGGTCTGGGACGATCCTGGAACCGATCCGATCGAAGGGGCGATGCCTCTGGCCAATCCGCTGAGTCTGGGGTGGGGGCGGAACCCCGCGCCCGGTATCCTGATGGAGACGGTTCCTGAGGCAGAGGCCGTTTCTGACTGGAAATCCCGCGATCCCGTCTTAATTAAGGGACAGGACGAGGGCCTTCTCCTGATCCGGATCGTCAGTGGGGATCGGGAAGAATGTCACTGGCTTTCCGCATTGGATTTCTACGCGGCCTTTGGTCGAAACCCGGCAGAAGGGGTTTATTCCATCCGTACGAGCTTAAAGCCCTGGCCGACTTCCACTCCGGTGGTTCTGCCGTCCCTTCAGCCTCCCAGGTGGCAGACAAACCAGGCGCCGGTCGCCAATGTGGCCAAGTCCCAGTTGTCCGTGTGGGAAGGGGAGCGTTTTGAATTGGATGCGATGAGCAGTAAAGATCCCGAGGGCCAGGCGCTCCAGTTCGAGTGGATGGTGGCTACCGGCGCGAAAAACGCCCCTGCCGGTTTTGGATTCCAGGTGGTGAGCCGTGAACGGGTTGCGCAGTTCACCGCGCCGAATCACCCGGACCAGATCACCTACTACCTGTTTGTGAACGACGGGATTCGAGTCAGCGCGCCCACCACGGTTGTGGTGACGGTGGCTGAAAAGAATAACGCGGAAAAACCGTGATTCCGCATAAATAAAAACCTGAAGATCGGACGATCTTCAGGTTTTCGAAGTAAGCACCTGTTCGGTGCGGAAATAAATGGTCGGGGCGACTGGACTTGAACCAGCGACCTCTTGACCCCCAGTCAAGCACGCTATCCATCTGCGCCACGCCCCGGCCAATGCTGCAATCTCTTCAGGACAAAGAACAACCGGGCTTGTGGAAACGCCCGCGGATCAAACCGTTCGACTCCATGCTGTCACACTGAAGTCGAGAGATGACTTTAGGCGATTTGCGCGGAAAGTCAACAGAAAAAGACTCTTTTCGCAGATTGTCTGTGTAATGGACTGAATATCCGGAGGTTATCTTTGAGACAAAACACCCGGGCTCTCGAAATCCATTGAATTCCCCGGCCCGATCGGTTACCAGAGAAAGGTATCCTGTTTTCGGGTCCGATCGGGTGTTTCCTGAATCGGGGGAGGAGAGTGGAATGAAGAACGGGTCGTTTGCGGTGGCGTTGCGCGACTGTCTGTACCGGGTGGGCCGGGTCAGCGAACGGGTCCGCGATCTGGAACCGATGCTGCTGGCGATCATCCAGGAGTGTGCCACCCTGCTGGACTGCGAAGCGGCCAGCGTGGCGATTTACGACGCCGAAAACAACGATCTGGTCTTTGCGGTCGCGCTGGGAGAGGCTGAAACCCGGGTAAGGCAGTTCCGCATGCGGATGGGGGAAGGGATTGTCGGACAGGTGGCGCAGGAGCAGAAACCCTGTTTCACCAACGATCCCCTCAGCAATCCGCTCTGGTCGGCCAAGGTGGATGAGGCCTCGGAATTCTCGACGCGGAATCTGGCGGCGGTGCCCATGGTGCGTAAGGGACTGTTGATCGGAGTTCTGGAGGCGATCAATTGCCATGCGCAGGCGGGGTTTCAGGAACAGGATCTCGAACTGATGCAGCTTTTTGCCGACCAAGTGGCCATCACGATCGAGAACCACCGCCTGATCGTGGCCCGGCAGGAAAGCGAACGCCTGGCCACATTCGCCGTGGCGCTCGCCGATATCGGCCACAGCGTCAAGAACATCCTCACCCGGCTCGAAATGCCCATCCACCTGATTGACAAGGGCCTGGAGACACAGGACTGGAAAATCCTGAATGCCGGATGGTCTCCCATGAAGCGGGCCACGCGCGACATCGGCACGCTGGTACGCGAGATGCTCAGCTATTCCCGGTCGGAAAAGCCGTCCCTGCAATCTGTCCCTGTTTCCGATCTGGTGGCTGAGGTGATTGAGCAGTGCCGAGCGGATGCGGAATCCAGAACGATTCTGTTGATCTGCAACTCGAACGATCCGAACCTGGTCTGGACGCTGGACCCGAACGCCCTGCGCTATGCGCTCCACAACCTGATCGGGAACGCCATCGAGGCGATCGCCGAGCAGGGTGGTTCAACGATTACGGTGACGGTGGGACGGGAGGAGAACGGCGCGGTCTTGCGTCTGGTCGTGACCGATGACGGGCCCGGAATTCCGCCCGAGATCCAGAAGCGCGTCTTCGATCCGTTTTTCACGACCAAGAAGTCGAAAGGGACGGGACTGGGACTGGCGAATGTCAAGAAGGGGGTGGAGTCGCAGGGCGGACGCGTGACGCTGCACTCCGCCCCGGGACACGGCACGTCTTTCTCGCTTTGCTATCCACAGGGTAAGGCTTTGGCCAGATAGACAGAAAACGGACTATTCTTCGAAACTTTCCCCCGAAGGAAAATCCGGGGAGGAAGCGGAGGAGGGAAGATCGGTTTTTTTCTGCGCGAGCCGTTTCCAGACGATCCAGGCGGTTACCGCCAGGAGGCTTCCCACTGCGTCGGCCGCCCAGTCCCAGATACTGCATGTGCGGGTGGGAACGAAACTCTGGTGCCACTCGTCGAATGCGCCGAACAGGCTTGTCAGAATCACGGCCACGGTCCAGCAGGCCGCTGGGGCGACGATCAACCGGTCGCGGCGGTTGGCCCGGGCGATCAGGAAACAGAGGACGGCATAGGCGCCCGCATGGGCGTATTTGTCGGAATACGGAATAATCCGGGGAAGCGGCAGGGAGGTGTCCGGGAGGGTGGAGGAATAGAAAATGAACCCGGCCCAGAGGAACGGGGGCAAGGTGTGAGTGAAGAAGTGAAGGACTCGATGGCGCATGGGACTCCCGGGAGACAGGGCGGATTCCGATTCTGCGGGTGAACTGTTGGGAAACGCGGGCGAGTGGTCTTGCCGTCCACACGGAGCGCACTGGCGTTCCGTGTGGACGGAAGCAGAACACCCGGACTACAGCCGTTTGACGAAGCGGGCGATCTTTTCGACCGCCTGCTCGATCTGGGCGATGCTGATGGCATAGCAGCAACGGGCGTAGCCTTCGCCGATTGCGCCGAATCCGCCTCCCGGCACGATGGCCACTTTTTCTTCCTTCAGGAGGCGCAGGCAGAACTCGCGCGAGCTGAGGCCGAACTTCTTGACGTTGGGGAAGGCGTAGAACGCCCCTTCGGGCATGTGGCAGTCCAGACCCGCTTCCCGCAACCCCTCGACGATGTAGCGGCGGCGCTGGTTGTAGCTTTCGATCATGCCCGGCACATCCTGCTCGCGGCGGCGCAGGGCTTCGCAGGCCGCGTACTGGCTCATGATGGGCGCGCTGAGCATCGAGTACTGGAAGACCTTGGTCATGGCGGAGATGATGTCGGGCGGGCCGGCCACATAGCCCATGCGCCAGCCGGTCATGGCGAACGCCTTCGAGAACCCGCTGAGCAGAACCGTACGTTCGTACGCGCCGGGCTGGGCGGGCATGGGAAAGTGGGGCTGGTCGTAGGTCAGTTCGGCATAGACTTCGTCGGAGACAATAGTCAGGTCGTATTTTTCGGCCAGAGCGGCGAACCGCTGGCATTCCTCGGCGGTGAAGGTGGCGCCGGTCGGGTTGTTGGGATAATTGACCAGGATGGCGCGCGTACGGGGCGTGATGGCGGCCTCGACGGTATCGAAGTTGATGCGGAATCCATCCTCGTACCGTACATCCACGCGCACCGGCACGCCGCCCGCCAGCGCAATCATGGGGGCGTAGGCCACATAACACGGCTCGAAGTAGATCACCTCGTCACCGGGGTTGAGCAGGGTGCGCATGGCGATGTCGAGCCCCTGGCTGACACCGACCGTGACGAGGATGTCGGTCTGGGGGCTGTAGCTCAGACCAAAGCGTTCATCAAGGTACCGGGCGATTTCCTGGCGCAGTTCCAGAAGACCGCGATTCGACGTATAGGTGGTGGAACCGCGTTCGAGGGTAAAAATGGCGTATTCGCGGACGGCCCACGGGGTGACAAAGTCGGGCTCGCCCACGCCCAGGGAGATGATATCATCGCTGGCGGTGACGAGATCGAAAAATTCCCGGATGGCCGAAGAGGGGAGCGCCATCAGCGTTTCGTTGAGTTTGCGCCGGGGAGTACTGGGAACTGGGCAAACGGAGGGAGTGGACACGGGAGTTCTCCTTGTGAAGGGGGGACTACGGGATGACAGGCAATCGTTCCTGTGTTTCAACATCCTGCATGATGACCCCAAAATCCTTGTATTTCTTCAGAATGAAATGGGTGGCGGTTCCGCTGACGTGTTCGAGGGTCGAGAGACGTTCGGAAACAAAAGCGGCCACTTCCTTGAGGGAATGGCCCTCGACAATCACCAGCAGGTCGTAAGCGCCCGAGAGCAGATAGCAGAGTTTGACCTCCGGGAACTTGTAGATGCGTTGCGCGATGGAATCGAAACCGCTCCCGCGCTGCGGGGCGATTTTGACTTCGATGATCCCGGTGACGAGGTTGTCTTCGCATTTTTCCGGGTGGACGATGGCCTGGTAGCCCAGGATCACCCTTTCTTTTTCCAACTGCGCGATTTGCCGTTCCACCTCCTCGGGGGTACGGCCCAACCGTTTGGCGATCTGTTCATTGGGGGTACGGGCATTTTCTTTCAGGATTTCCAGTATGACGTCCATTGCTGTTTACGCCTCCTCCGCCCGGAATCGAAACTCCGCAGGGTCTCCTGAGGATTGCGGTCCACAGGATATACAGAACCGAAATCGTACCAGACCCCTCGGATCAATGCAACAGGAACTGGAGAAATAAACGGGGAAGCGATCGGGAGACGGAGGAAAAATCCCGATCGGGATGGCCTGTTCCCCGCTCGGAAGTTTTGGGTCGTTGTGGAAGGGAAACGATTTTCTGAACCAGGAGAAGAGATGGGGGAAACACGTGACCCGTTTGGGTTTGGAGGTTCTTATGCTCTGCGTTCGTGTGCCAGTACCCACTCCGCCGCCTTCTCCAGGTTTTCTGCCGTGAAGTCGGGTGAGACGTCGAACTCGCGATCCGCGCCGCCCTGGCCGGTCTGGACAAGAATTGTCCGCATTCCCATCCGTCGTCCCGCTTCGATATCGGAGGTCTTGTCGCCAATACAGATGCTGGCCTGAATATCCAGGTTAAGATCCTGCGCCGCGCGCTCGAAAAGCGCGGTGCCCGGTTTGCGGCAGGCGCATCCGTCGCCAGCACCGTGGGGACAGAAATAGATGCGGTCCACCACTACTCGATACGGTTTGAGCGCCCGGAACATCGCGCGATTGACCTTGTAGAAATCCTCTTTGGTGAAGTATCCCAACCCGATTCCGGCCTGAAGCGTGACGATCACGATCCGGTATCCCATATCCGCGAAACGCCGCATCCCTTCGCCCGCTCCCGGCAGAAGTTCAAAGCGTTCCGGTTCGTGCAGGTATTCAATCTCGCGGTTGAGGGTGCCGTCGCGATCCAGAAAAACCGCCGGGCTCTTCTTGGTCGGGCGGACGTCAAGCGCCACCGCCGGAGTCTCCCCGGCTTCCTCCTGGGATTCGGGGGGGCGCGCGGTTTCCGTAAGTCCCAGCGAAGCCACGGCCTGCTGGATGATTTTCGAGGTCGAAACGGCTTCCCGGATCTCCAGAAGTAACAGCTGGCCCCCGTACGACTTGACCAGATCCCCGCTGGTCAGGCTGGACGTCGTATAGTCGCCTCCCTTGATGTAGTAATCCGGCTGGATCAGTTCGATATTGCGGGCGTTCCGGCGTTCCGGAAAGAGGAAAACATAATCCACCGATTCCAGTGCGGCCACCAGACGCGCCCGCTGTTGTTCGGGGATCAACGGGCGGGAAGGTCCTTTGTAGCGCCGCACCGATTCATCGCTGTTGATGCCCACCACCAGTGCGTCACACGCCCGGCGCGCCCGGTCCAGGTAGTCGGCGTGTCCTGCGTGAAGCAGATCGAAGGCACCGGAGGTAAACCCAATCTTGCGTCCCTGAGAACGCAAATCCGCGCAGATTTCGGCGACGCGCTCACGGGACAGAAATTTGTCATCGGGGGATCGCATGGCTTATCCGGGTACCCAGAAATTTCCGAATCTGTTCCAGCAGGAAAACACTGATGGAGAAAATCCGTTTGAAGAAATCCGTTTGTATCATAATTCCCGGAGGAAAATCAGCGACGCATCCCGCTGCCGCCCCGCGATTTCGCATAACCATGCTGGGCCAGATGGTGGATGTTATCGAGCTGTTTGCCCGTCCCGAGCACGATGGCGGTTTCCGGGTTCTCGCACATTTTAACCGGAAGACCGGTCTCGGTGGTCAGCAGAGTGTCCAGCCCGCGCAGCTGCGCGCCGCCCCCCGCCAAGGTGATTCCCACGTCGAAAATATCGCTCGCCAGTTCCGGGGGGGTGCGTTCGAGCATGGACTTCACGGCGTCCACGATGGACGAAATCGGTTCGCGAAGCGCCTCGCGGACTTCTTCCGAACTGATTTCAATCGTGCGCGGCAACCCGGCCACCAGATCGCGCCCCTTGATGACCATTGAGGTTTCTTCGGCCAGAATGTCGGCCGAACCGATGCGGATCTTGATTTCTTCCGCTGTCCGTTCCCCGATCATCAGGCGGTATTTGTTCTTGATGTGCTGGCTGATCGCCTCGTCCATCGCGTCGCCTGCCACGCGGACCGACTTGCTGACCACGATGCCGCCCAGCGAAATGACGGCGACTTCCGTGGTTCCGCCGCCGATGTCAATCACCATGCTGCCGGTCGGTTCGGAGACGGGCAGACCCGACCCGATGGCTGCCGACATGGGCTCTTCGGTCAGATAAACCTGATGAGCGCCCGCCTGAATGGCGGCTTCTTCCACCGCGCGGCGCTCGACTTCGGTAATTCCCGAGGGCACGGAAATGATGACACGGCGGAACACCCAGGGAAAGAAAATCTTCCGGCTCGACCGCACCTTGGCGATGAAGTACCGCAGCATTTCCTGCGTCACCTGGAAGTCGGCGATCACGCCGTCGCGCATGGGCCGGATGGCCGTGATGCGGCCGGGCGTACGGCCCAACATGCGTTTAGCTTCGGAACCCCAGGCGATGCTGCGTCCGTCTTGCGTATCTATTGCCACCACAGAAGGCTCGCACAGAACGATCCCTTCGCCGCGCACGTAAACCAGCGTTGTGGCGGTCCCCAGATCAATTCCGATATCGAGCGAGAAAAGGTCAGTGAAAAAGCCCATTAGAATCCGGTCCTCCAGATTTCCCATACAATTGCAGTAACGGGTTAACAGCAACAAGAATGGCCTTCCCCGTTACGGGGCCACCATACACCCTGACACTCTTATCCCAAGCCAAACCTATAGTCAATCTAAAACCAAGCTTTTGAGTGGGAGGGTTTGGGGCAGCCCCCCCCCCCATTTCCCTGCATTCTACGATCCCAAAACAAAAAAACCGCCGAAGCGGTCTATTTGTCTGGAAAAAAACGCGACTGTCGAAACCAATCGGTTCCCGCCCTCGAAAGCCACGGCACATCTTCCCCTTTTCAGACAGGGGCGCTGTGCGGACAGATCCGGGATTACTTGATCTCTTTGTGGATCGTGTGGCACCGTTCGTACTTGCAGTACTTTTTCAGTTCAAGACGCTCGGTCGTGTTACGTTTGTTTTTGACCGTGACATACCGCGACACGCCGGCCTGATCGTTCTTGCGGCATTCGACGCATTCCAAAATGGCCTGAACACGCTGGACAGCCTTTGCCATGTTCGTAGTTCTCCGTGTGTAGAATCTGCTGCGCGCAACGGGCAAATTGAGGAAAAGCGCGCATCTCCGCCCCGCCTGCCGCCAATCCCGCCACGGCAAGACTGGAAACCTTCCCATAGCCCTGGAAGTTTGTCAACCGGGAATTTGCGATGCGGGACTTTTTTTTACGGATTTGCCCCTTTGTCCGGATGTTTCTTCGGATCGGTGAGAACCCTTGACCCATGTCTTGTGTTTGTTCCATAATGAAGGGGTGGAAAACAGCGACGATTCGGTTCTGGTGTGGTTGCGGGAATTCGGGGCGGCGTGTTCGGAAACGTCCGCGAGGTTTTTCCCGCATGCGTCTTCCGGAAAGGGGGACCCGATCATGAAAGCCATGATTCTGGAAGAGTTTGGTGAGCCCGATGTATTCAAAATGGTGGAGTTGCCGACTCCCGAATTGAAATCCGACCAGGTTCTGATTCGAGTGGCCGCCTCGGGGGTCAATCCGATTGACTGGAAGATTCGCAGCGGTTTGGCGCCAGCCCTGGCGCCCGATTTCCCGGCGATTCTGCACAGCGATGTGGCCGGAACGGTCGAGGCGGTCGGGCGGGATGTCAAGCGTTTCAAACCGGGCGATGAAGTGTTTGCCTGCGCGGGGGGCGTGAAGGGGCATGGGGGCGCGTTGGCCGAATTCATGGTGATACAGGCCGATCTGTTGGCGTTCACACCCGCCACCTTGAGTCTGACCGAAGCGGCAGTCCTGCCCGTTGTTTCCATTACGGCGTGGGAAGCTCTGATCAATCGCGCCGCACTCCGGCCCGGCCAGCGGGTCCTGATCCATGGGGGAGCCGGAGGGGTGGGGCATATCGCCATCCAACTGGCCAAATGCGCCGGTGCGATCGTCTATACAACCGTTTCGAACAGCACCAAGGCGGAACTGGCCCGCAAAGCGGGGGCCGATGCCACGATCAACTACTGGGAACAGGATGTGCAGGAATATGTCAACGAGCACACGGGCGGGGAGGGGTTCGATGTTGTGTTCGACACGGTTGGTGGCGAAAACCTGATCCACTCGTTTCAGGCTGCCCGGCTCAGCGGGACGGTCGTCTCGATCGCCACACGTTGTACGGCCGATCTGACTTTGCTGCATCATCGCAACCTCACGCTTCACGTGGTCTTCATTCTGCTCCCGCTCCTCACGGGGCAGGGGTGTGCCCGCCACGGCGAGATTCTCCAGAACATCGCCCGGCTGGTGGACAACAACCGGTTGCGTCCTTTTCTGGACCCGGAAAAATTCACCTTCCGAAATGTGGCCGAAGCGCATCGAAAATTGCAAAGTGGGCAGGCTATCGGCAAGATTGGATTGGAGGCCATTTTCTGAATACGGGGGGGGAAACCTTTTCGCCTTCAGATTGCGAGAGGAACGCGGAAGCCCAGAAAGTCCTCATTGTCGCAATGACCTTTCGGTTTATTCAACCCGCTCTTCGGGCCTTCACACAGAGAAGAAATCGGTTCCGGGACCCGGCGCTGAAGCGCAGGGCTCTTGTCCGAAGTCCCTGACGGGAGTCGGATCTGAAACACCAGACTCTGCGCCATAATTTCTTTTGGGCAAGGGCGTAGATGAACGGGAAAAGAAGGAGGGACGTTGAGTT
>DAOPYU010000009.1:0-25448 GCA_035353095.1 Candidatus Sumerlaeota bacterium
CACCGTTGAAACGGTGGGCTACTTTCTGACCGTCCCTCCGGGACGGAACGGCTCATTGCCAGAACCGGCAGTAGCATAATGAAGATTATTTTGGGCAATGACTATATCGCAACAAAAACTCAGGGGTACGAAACCGTCCGTTTTCGTGCCCCTGAAAGTTTTTGACAATAGACCGTCTCTTAGAGGCGAAGACGTTGAACCACAATACCGCCGTTGAGAGAGCAACTCGTGCGGAATCAGACGAATTCAAGACACCCGGAAAGGGAGTTCCGGGAAGACCGGGAAAGGCGCCAGAGGCAAGGGACGAGTCGAATGGGAAGCGCCAACGGCGCGATCTATACCCGCCTGGGGCATCGCCCCAAGAAAACCGGTCGGTTATTCCTATAAGGGCTGAAAGCCCGTACTATTCAGCCGTCTTGCTCCTTTTCATAGTCCGGGCCTTCAGCCCTTGCAAAGGAAGGGACACACCTTTCCTGGGGCGACGCTTCGCTTGCCCCAGGCTGGTATAAATCCGCGCCGTTGGCGCTTCAACCACGGCTTTCAGTTTGAATCGTCCTGTTTCACCCGGATCAGGCGGCGGGTGTCGAAACCCAGATCCCGGGCGCGCGCCGTCAGATCCCGAAATTTATCCTCCGGCACCCGCGGCTGGCGCGTCAGAATCCACAGGTAACGATCCGTATTCCCGGTGACGATCGCCCACGTGTAGTCCTGCGTGTCGAGCGCGACGATCTTGTACGCCCCATAAAACGGCCAGAAAAAACAGACCTTGAGCGAACCGACATCGGGCGCCTGGGCGAACTTGGCCGTCCCTTCAATCTGTCCCCATTGGCCGGTCTCCGGATTGAACCCCTTGTTGAGCACCCGCAGGGTCCCATCTTCGCGGCGCGAGTATTCGGCGGACACCTGTTCGAGTCCCTTCTCGAACCGATGAGGGAAGCGCGCAGCTTCATACCAGACGCCGATATACCGTCCCACATCGAAGGGCTGAACCGGCTTCAGGTGGGCCGTACTGCGCGCACAACCGATCAGGCTCAACAACGACAGTGAACAAAGAAACCGAATCATGATTGAATTTTCTCCTCGGCTCGGCATGATGTGTTCTCTACCAATCGCACGCTTCTCAATGCGGTCATACTACCATTTCCGGAACGGCAGGCGCACGTAAAAACCGCGTTCAAGCGAATCAGAAATTCCCATAGAGGGATTCGCTCCTGAGAGGCTCCGTTTCGCCGAGGTAGAGCGTTCCCTTGCAGAAAAGATCCCCTCGGGTTCCGGGATTCAGGTCCCACAGTCTCGGTAACGTAAAGCCCGCAAATTCGGCAATATTCAACAGGGGCAATTCGTTCCCGCCGAGGAAGTACTTCTGGGCGGAAACACAGACCAGACGATTCCCCTGAAGGCGGAAAGTGTACTGGTTCCGGAGTCTCAACCCGATCACAAAAACCGTGTCCCCGTTACTCTCCGCCATGCGCAGAATTCGAGGGGTGGGACGATAATCCGGCGATCGCGACAGCAACTCGTCATGCGTCTCCGTCCGAGTCAGAACAAGTTCTCCCTCCTTCTTCCCAGAAACCCATTCTTCCTCACCCGCGATACTGATCCCCTGTCCGAAACGGTGGTATTCGGCAAAACGCGTCTTGAACACGGGTTGAATCTGATTCCCTTCCACGGAAAGAATAAGGCGCTGAATCTCTTCCTGCAGTCCGGAGTCCCGGTACCCATTGCTCCACCGTACCAGAATCAGACGCCCTTTCTGCAACCATTTGAGAGAAACGTATTGAACGCCAATGCGCGCGCCCGCTTCCTTGTCTGCCGGAAGATCGGCGTTGTCGATCAGGATCCGGTTGGGGGAATTCTGAATCGTGAGGTAATAGGAGACCGAGCGTCCGGCGTTGTTCCGGTGAGTTTCCTCTTCCACCCGATAGCGCTCCGGATTCGGCTTCTCTGTCCCCTTATTTTCCCGCTCGAATCCTTCGCTTTGGAAAAGCACCCGGCAGCCGTCTCCCGAAGCCGATTCTGAGGACTGGGGCGCGGCTTTTTCCTGAACCCCCTGTTCCCGGAGAAACTGAATGATATCGGGCCGTTTCATCGCCTCGGCCCATTGAACCAGGGTCCGGCTGGTGATATTTTCGTCGCCGGGCGCCACGGCGGGGTGGCGCCTTTCTGCAGTAAAACCTTGGCGATCTCGAAATTTTTCTGCCTGAGCGCGACGGCCAGGGGCGTGTTGGAAACCCACGTCCGGTGGTTTCTCCTGGCCGCCATCAACAGGTTCACATTGGCCCCGCGCTCGATCAGCAGGCGCCCCATCCCGTCCAGATTGTGTTTGAGCGCCAACAGCAGGAGCGAGCGGTTGAGCGTGTCGGTTGTGTTGATATTGCCTCCCCGGTCGAGCAGTTCCTTCACCCGGGACGGGTCATTGTAGAGCACCGCCAGGGTCAGAGAGGTCCAGCCATAGGCTTTCTCCGCCGCTTCTTCGGCCCGCTGCCGATTGCATTCCCCCTCCTGAAAGCTGGGTCGGGAGATGTACTCCTCGTCCGCCCGGACGGTTTGTTGCCCGATAACCTCCAACAGCAAGAACAAAAACAGAAAGCGCCCACACCGCATTTTATTTCTCCCCCTCAGGAAAACCGTTGTATCAGAACCACGCGATCGCGTGTCCGGCCTTTATCCGGAACATCGTAACCGAATGGTGAAGGGGAAAGCATCAAATATCGGGGAACGGCAAAGAAAAAACGTCCTTCAATTGGCGGGAAAGCCCCTGAAAAAACGGTTAGCCACCTGTCGCTTCCCCGGGAAGAGGTTCCCGACCGGAGGGGAAACAATCCGTAGGGGCGGGTTTCAAACCCGCCCGGCAGGCACTCCGGATCTGGAAAGGGCGGGTTGGAAACCCGCCCCTGCAGAAAATTTGGATTTGGAAAACCCCGAACCGAGAATGGCGAAAGGGTTACACCGGGAAGAGAACAATGAAAAAGAGAGAGGTCCCTTCCCCGGAAATACCCCCAGCCTCAGGCAATTCCCCCCGGACGGAACCGACGCGGCTCGATGTCGTGCTTGCGCAGGCGCAGGCCCATGATGCGCTCGGTCAGTCCCAGGGCGCGCGCCGCCCGGGCGCAGTTGCCGTGCGCGGACTTCAGCGCATCCACGATCAGGTCGCGCTCGATGTGATTGAGCGTGTCCTCGAGCGTCCTGGACTGCTGCGTGCCGCTATACTCGGCCGTCTGGAGCGTCGGCGGCAGGTGGTGGCCGTGGATGACGTCCTCGCGGCTCATCAGCATGGCGCGCTCGATGCAGTTCTCCAGTTCGCGCACATTGCCCGGCCAGTGGTAGCTCATCATCATGTCAATGGCCGAGGTGGCGATGCGTCGGATGTTCTTGCCGTGGATTTTGTTGTACTTCTCGACGAAGTGATCGGCCAGCTGCACGATGTCGCTGCGGCGCTCGCGCAGCGGCGGCAGGTGGATCGGAAAAACATTCAGACGGTAATAAAGATCCTGAAGAAACGCGCCGCGCTCCATGTGTTCCTCGAGGTTGCGGTTCGTGGCGGCGATGACGCGCACATCGCACTTGATCGTCTCGGAACCGCCGACGCGCTCGAACTCGCGTTCCTGAAGCACGCGCAGAAACTTCACCTGTGTGGTGAGCGAGATGTAGCCGATCTCGTCGAGGAAGATCGTCCCGCCCGAGGCCAGTTCGAACCGCCCCTTACGTTGCTGAATCGCGCCGGTGAACGCGCCCTTCTCGTGACCGAAAAGTTCGCTCTCGATCACGCTCTCGGGCAGCGCCGCGCAGTTGACCTTGATGTACGGCTTCCCGCAGCGCAGGCTGTTGAGGTGAATGGCATGCGCGACCAGTTCCTTGCCTGTCCCGCTTTCTCCCCGGATCAGCACCGTCGCGTTGCTCTTCGACACCTGCTCGATCAGGCCGATCACCGCCTCCATCTCGGCCGAGGTACCGATCAGGTTCGAGGGACGGAAACGCCCGGGCAAAGGCCCCTGGAGGGCCAGATTCTCTTCGAGAAGACGCCGCTGGCGCTCGCGAATCTCCTGACGCAAACGGGTCGCCTGGGCCAGCATGGACGCCAGCACGGTCAACAGCCGCATATCCGCCTCGAGCACATCGGCCGGCGCCGTGGGACGGTCGAAACCGAGAGTGCCGAGCACCTCCTGACCCAGCTTGATCGGCACGCAGAGGAACGCAATGTCGTGCTTGGTCTGATCGGACCGCGCGCGGGTGCGGTCGAGAAACTGCGGTTCTTCGGAAATACGAGGGACAGCCACCGGCTGGCCCGTCTGGACCACCTGGCCCGTGATCCCCTCGCCGATCTTGTAGCGCCCCCGCTCCTGCTGGCTGCGCGTCAGGCCGTAGGCGGCCTCGATGGCCACCTCCGACGTCATGCGGTCGCGCAACGCCACGGCGCCCCGGATCATGGCCGTGTTCTCGACAATGGTCCGCACGACCGGTTCGAGGATCTCGCTCAGGTCCACGCTGCTGTCCAGAATCTGGTTAATCTGGAGGATCAGTTGCAGTTCCCGAACCTGCGTCCAGGCGGAATCTTTTAAGTCCTCGGTCATGCCGGTCCCTTTCTCTCGGAGCAGGAGGGCGACTGCGCCCTGAAATCCTACTGAAATGTAGGATAAGAAAATGAGACAAAATGCGCAAGCGTTGATTTCGAAAAGAAAATGGAAAGCGAAAGGGAATCCCGTTCCGCAATCGCCTCCGCCCGATCCCGGAAAATCAGTGAAAAATCCTGATTCTCCCCAGATACGGCGTCAGTCAAAAAACCCCTTCAACGCCATCGGGCCTACATTCAGGTATGTCCATCCCATCGAGAGACGTCTCGCCTTGCGTTTGTCTTACTAGAACATTTGCCCAAAAGAATCTTCAGTATTTCCTGAAAAACTTTTTTGTTCGTCATCCCCGCTTACGCGGGAATGACGGGAAAGAGGCTGAGCCAGAAGGAAAATCCATTCGCTGATTCCTTTTGGAAAACGCTATAGATTGTGCCAGCAAACGGATTTCATATAAAGTTTTCTCGGGCGATGAGAGGGTGTGCATATGAGTCGGGTCCTGAGGGAAGAAAAAGAACAACAACAAAACCCTAAGAAGTCGGGGTTCTTGCACGCGCTTTCGAAGAAAGAGGGACACCGGAGCGGTCAGAACAATTGCCCGAACCGGGGAAATCCAGCCTCGCTCAGGGGTTCCACTTGTACGGATTGTTTTTCAAATAGACGGGGCCGATCTTTTCGTAGCGGCCTTCCTGAACTTTCCACTCTTCCATGACCGGCGTGATGGGGTACTGTCCCCACGGGGGCATGAAGTGGTAAAAATGGCGCTTGCGATCCTGCGGAATCTTCTCGGGGTGGTAGAGCGAGTACCCCGTCTGGGTGGGCAATTGGGGCAACCCGGCAGTCTCCATCAAGGTGGCGGCCAGATCAAAGACCTGCGTGGGCGCGGGATTGACCTGAAGAGGCGTGGACCCGTCTTCTCCCGGAAATTTGATCAGAAGCAGAGGACGCGAATTGCAATACACTTCCCGTTCGTGCTTGGTCTCCTTGTCGTCATCGGGTCCCATGGTTTTCAGAATCGGAAGTTTCTCTGACTCGGGCACGTAGCGTCCGTCGCCGGCGCCGTGGTCGCCATGAACGATGATCAGGGCGTCCTTGAACCGCCCGTTCTTTTTAAGTTCATCGAAGAACCGATTCAACATGAGGAGGGTCCCATGCTGGTTGGGAAGCATCTCGGTCATCTCTTTCCCGTCGGTCAGGGAACCGTCCTCGTGGATGAGGAACGGGGGGTGGGAATTCCAGAGGTGCATGAAGGTGAAAACGTTGTGGTCGGGGGTCTCTTTCTCGATCTTGATATATTCGAGGAACCCGCGGATGGTTTCGAGGACGTTTTTGGAGAAGACGAAATGGCGCGTCTTCTTCATATCCTCCAGGACTCCCGAGTCCCCGACATACCGCCCGAGGAAGTCGGGAAACTGGGAATAGGCCCAGAGGGTCCGGAAGTCCCGACGGTTGTCCGCCTGAATCTGGGGGGACAGGGTGTGCGAAGGATAACCGGGGAACCATTCGATTTCCTGGAAGGCCGTCTTGGATTCGGGGAAAGTCTTCAGGGTCAGGAACAGGCGGTTGTAATACCCGGCACGGGCCAGTTGGGTGGCCACACTTTCCTCGCCGTTGAAGGCCTTCCAGAAATATTCGCGTTGGGGCCGGTTGAGATCGTAGGGACCTCCCATCAGGATGGACGAGACGGCCTGGTCGGTGATGGAGTAGGCCCCGACATATTTCGGGAAGTAGTGGAAGCCTCCCAGCGTTTCCTTGACTTTGTCGTCGAGGACCATGTCGAAGACGTCCGACTGGTACATGTCCACGATCACGTGGTAAATGTTGGGAAGTTTCTTCGGGGCAGCCTGGACGGTTTTTTCCAGGTCGGCGGTGACGACCCGGGGGACGGCTCCCTTCACCGTGGTACGGTAGATTCCGATTTCCATGAGTCCAAAAACGATGAGAGCGACACTGGCGTGAAAGTAGAGGGAGCGGGGGTGGAACTTCCACGCCAGAAGAGCCATGAGGACCGCGTACAGCGCCACCAGTCCCCAGAAGGGCGCCGGAGGGTCGAAGAGCGGCGAGCGGAAGTGAAGGCAGCCGTAGAGTTGGAAGGCCGGGCCCAGAAACAGGTAGGCCCAGCCGAACCCGGCGAGGATTTTTCCGATATGGGGAATCGTACGCGTGGCCGCCACCGTGCCGAAGAACACGCACCCGAGCAGGAACGCAAAAAACGCCGCCCACCAGAACGGATGCAGCACCCCCGTGTCGAATTGAAGGAAAGAGGCGTTCTTGGAATAGAGCTGCGTGGTGGTCGAGACGAAAACCAGGAGGGGAGTCACTCCGGCTGTCATCACGGTCCACAGCGCGAGTTTCCACAAGGGAGTTTCCGGTGTTGTGCGGGAATCAGACGGGGTTGGCGTTTCGGGACAATTCTGTGTCATGCAGCGCTCCATCGGCTTTGCGTTTCAGGAGGTAGAGGGTCCGGCAGGCATCGGGTACGCGGATTTTTTCCACCAGGTCGAAGTTCCCGGAGAACGCTTTCTCAAATCCCTCTTCCGTATAGTCGGGGAAAATGTCCTCGCGCGTGGCCAGCAGACGCTTGACCTGCGAGTCTTCCTTCGGGACAAACTCGAGAATCAAATGGTCGCAGAGCCGGGCGAAGAAGCGGGCGATATCGGGCAGGGGGGTGTTGTTGCCGATCGCGAGGTGGTGGATAAGCGCCAGCCCCAGCGCCACGTCGGCGTGGCCGCGCTGGTCGAAAGCCTGGCGCTCCTCATTGGCCCAGCCGATGGCGGGCGACGGGTTGGTCAGATCGAGCCGCAGAGCCAGAAGGTTGGCCTCGGAGGCCTGTTTCGCGGCGCGGTAATTTTTCTCCACGGCGGCGGGGTCAATGTCCGCCGACAGGGTGTAGGCGCCCATCTGCGCGCCGAGGCGGCTGAAAAGGCCCGTGTTGGCGCCCAGGTCCCACACCGTCCGCGGTTTGAGTTGATCGAGAAACTGACGGACCAGTTTCCCTTTCCCGTCGAGCGCCTCGTTCGAGTAGTTCGTGTCGCTGTAATAATCGCCCCATTCAGTCCCCGCCGGGGTCCAGTCGAGACTCTGGACCGTCGCGATCAGATTCTCGATCAGGGCATTCATTTTGGCCGGGCTGACTTGAACCTGAAATTTTTTCGAGGACTCGCGACCGGCGTCGGCGTAACGCGATTGGGCTCTGGCGTGAGAAATCAGGTGAATCAGCAGCCCGAATTTCAGGCGGGCCTTCCAGGGCAGGAGGCTGGCCGCCAGATCGAGCGGAATCCCGTCAATATGGGACTGCAACAGGAGCGACAGCCGCACGTCGCGCATCGCCATGAGCGCCAGCGGCGCCAGAAAGTGGCGGCAGAACTGCCCATAGGCGATCCACGGTTCCCCGGGCACATACCGCGCAAAGGAAAGCGTGTCGATGAGGACCGGACGGGAACCGATGAACTGGATGTTGTAGGCGCTGGCGTCCTTGAGAACCATGCCGTGGCGCAGGGCCGCGCGATGGATGCGCAGCGTGGTGAGCGCCGCGTCCTTCAGAGCGGAAAAGGGCCACTCGAAAGGGTACGAGATGAACGGTACCACGGAGGGCTTTATGATTTTATACGCTGTTTCGGGCTGAAGCGGCGGAACGTCCACCTCGGTGTGTTCAATCAGGAGGCCTTTCGAGGCGAGCCGTTCATACAGCCCGCTCGACATCAACAGGTCGTAGTCTTCGCGATAGCGCTGGTTGACCTGGCGCAAAAGTACACCCTCGCGTTTGAAGACATACCCACTGGGATCGCGGAAAGAAGCGGCTATGCGCTCGTCACTTCGGGGTAAGGTCATCATCGTCATCAATCGCAGGCTTTGAGGAACGACCGAACAGGGAGCCGATAAAATTCTTGAGCTGGTGCCACCAAGTCTTGACGGTCAGCACCACCACGAGAGCGATCCCGGCCAGGAACTGCAGGATCAGGCTGCCCGTGCCGGGGTCCAGATAAGCGTGAGCGTCCTGCTCGGCCAGCAACATGACCAGAAAAACCATCACAAAGAGTTGTATCATCGAAACTTTCGCTCCCGTGGGTGGCAGGGGTGAGATACGCGGGGACTTTATCTCCCCACTTTGAACATTTTCCCGAAAAAACCGTTCGGAAGATCCGCTCTCGTCAGAGGCGTAAAGGCCTGGTATCAGACATGTTACACAACCCCATCGAGACACTCCGGGGAATTGGGCCCAGTGCGGCCCTCCCCCCGAAAAATCATGATTCCCCACAGGGGATGTTCTGTCAAGACCAAAACGTGACAGAGGAAAGACAAATTCCGGACTGCGCGGGACGCGCATGCAGTTTTCCCTTGCTCCCGGACCACCATTTTTACAGGATAGATCTGTTTCGGTTGGCCCGGAACTTGACATCCGACAGGCCAACTTCGACGGAAAGGGCTGAGGCGGGCCTGTTTTCGGTCCGTTGGGTTCCCGACGAAACACGTCGGAACCCTCCGCCGGGAAAACGTCCCAACAGCCCGCTACGATTTCTGAACAGATTGAGGTTGCCCGTGATTTCGAGACCTGTATTGCATGCCACAGCATTCCCTGACATCCGGACGGTATTTCTTCTGGCCGTTCTGAGCCTCTGGCTGGCGGCGCCCGCCAGCGCCCAGGTGACCGTGGTGCCCGACTTGGACGGCATGAAACCGGTGATTCCGGAAATTGAGAGTTTACTGGCCGAGTCGTTCGGGCAATCGCCCACGGAACGCAAGGAAACGAAGAACGCACCGGCGGCGGAACCGGACTGGGCGCGCTTCGAAGACACCACCGCCCTGGACCTCCTCAAACGCCTCGCCCCCCAGCGTACCGTCGCGGGACACGAACTCTACGATGTGGAAAATCCCCCCCATAGCCTGCGCTTCTACCTCTATCCCTATTACATCGTCACGGGGCTGCCGCGGGATCTGGTGGATGGGTTCTTTGGGGGCATGAATTTCATTCCCCCGTTCAACCTGCTTTTTACCGGGGTGATGTACGAAATCGTGCCCACGCAGATGCTGATGCGTCACTCGAAGGACCGCCACGGCCTGTGGGGACGGAGCAACGCCAACGGACACGGCTGGGTGGATGCCGAGAACGGGTGGGGCTTTTTTTCCTGTTATCACGCCTTGGAATTCCGGCCCGTGAATGAGGAAAAACTCGAGGCACAGACCGCAGCCAATCAGAACCTGGCGCACAAAGTCCGGGAAAAGAACGACTCGATCACCCAGCACAACGAGCGGGTGGACACGTTGCGGACCGAGTACTTCGAAGTGACGACCAAGTTCTATCAGGCGGGCAACTACCGCGAGGTGGTGCGCCGGTTGCTCCCCTACGTCCAGATTGACCTGCGCAGCGGCCACTCGAAAGCCATGCTGGCCGGCGCCTACGCGGGCCTCTTGTGCCAGAACGTCCCGGAACACGCCTGGGTCAGCGACCAGCTGCTCGATCTCCTCTCGACCTGCTCGAAGAGCACGCTGGTTCAGGTCAAGCGGGAACTGGCCTTCATGAAAAAGGCCTTCCCGACCCGCACGGAACCGGCCCTCTACCTGACCCAACTCGACGTCCTGATGAACAGCTACGCGCAGGCGCGGAGTGAAGCGGAATACCTGCTTTCACTCGACCCGCGCAACCCGCTCTATCTGCGCCTGCGAGTCGAGGCGGCCCTGGCCAGCGAAAAGCCGGAATGGATCGAGCCGGCCATCGCCGAACTGGCGGCCCAGATGGGCGCCGACTCGGAAATCGTGCGCCATGCCCAGGGACGTCTGGCCTTTGTGAAGCAAGACTACGATCAGGCGGCCACTCTCTACCGGCAGTTGACGCAGGACGCGCCCGACAATGCGCGATACCATTACCTGCTGGGGATGACCTGGGTCGAACGCGCCAGCCTGACGGGGTCCTACAACCGGGCGGAAGCCGTGAAGTCTTTGAAAAAAGCGGTTCGAAAAGCCCGGACTGACGAGGAAAAAACCTTCTATCAGAAAGTCTGTACGGTGGCGGAATCGCTTGATATTCCCCTGTGATTTGCGCGACAATACAGCCAGTCAGGGGGCCGGACGACAAAGATCGAAAAAGTGGAAGCCCTGCATTTCGGGCTTGACTTTTCCGGCTCCATGAAGCAGAAGAATAGGGCCTTGAGCGCGTTACGCATTCAAGGGAGGGGCTGAAGGGATTTCTCCCGGTCAGCCGTTGAAATCCGGGGTCGAATGTGGGGAAGTAGCTCAGTTGGGAGAGCACAGCGTTCGCAACGCTGGGGTCGAGAGTTCGAATCTCTTCTTCTCCACCACTTTCAGAAGCCTCGTCACGAACCGATTTTCCAGACACCTTCCTGCGGGAGGGTGTTTTTTTGTGCCCGGCACTTCTTTCAGGACTCAAAATCGGGAAAGAGATTTCTCCCTCCTTTTCCCCGGGCCCACATCAAGATATTTTCAAAAAAATATTAATGAAACCCGCGGGCTCGTCCGATAGGGGAAACGGGAGTCGGCAGCGATCATTCGCGTTCCGGGTATTCCTTCGGTAACCGTCAAGAATTTTAAGCGGTTCTACAAGGTCATGTCTAAATTGCCGCGTTGAAAATTCCGTGTTTTCCGACCGTTCAGCAAAATGTTGAGAGAGGTACACAGGCGCACAACCGGAACAGAGCAGTTTAACCGGGAATCTGGAGAATACTCTCAGAACCAGTGGGAAGTATTTTACCTGCGCCTGGTTTGAACGGATCTGAAGAATCTGATGGCACAGGAACGGAACCCGTCTGTTCTGGCAGACCACACCCCGATGAGGAAGGAGAAAGGTTTGAGGAAGGTGGAGGAAATTTCGTCGGTGTTTCGCATGTCTCCTGAGAGAATGTGCAGATTTCTGGAGTCTGGGTGCTCAAAAGAGGGGGAAAAGTGATGTTCAAGAATATGACACTGGGAGTGAAAATCGGATTCGGCTTCGCCTGCCTGATCCTGATCATGCTGCTGCTGGGGGGCCTGGCGATTTTCAACATGGAGCGAGTGGCAAACCAGACCACCGTCATGGCGAGCGAAAAAGTCCCCGCCGCGAGCGTGGCCAACAATATCGAGCGCGCCGCCCTGATGACCATGTATCAGGTACGCGGTTATGTGTACACCAGTGATTCCAAGTTTCTGAATGATGGACAGAACTCCCTGAAGGATGTGACCAAATACCTCGACGAAGCGTCGGGTCTCAGCGAGAAGAGTGCCACGCTGGGAACTCTCAAGACCGCGGCCGAGAATGCCCGGAAAGCGGCGGAGACTTACGATGATCTGTTGAAACAAACGGTGACCAAGACCGATGAAGTCACGCGGGACCAGGAGACGATGAATGCGGAGGCGGCCAAATTCATAAAACTGATGGGCGATTTCCTGAACAGCCAGAAAACGAATATGGTCAGCGATATTGACAATAAACTGGATGCCGTAGCACTCAAGGAACGGCTCCAGAAAATTTCGTTGTGTTACGAAATGATGGATCTCGGAAACGCCTGCCGCATTACGGCCTGGAAAGCGGTGGCCAAACGCGATCCTAAACAGATTCAGGAGGTGCAGGGTAATTTCGACAAGATCAATCAGATACTTGAAACTCTCCGGCCCATGACCAAGCAGGCCGTCAATATTCAACAGATCGAGGACACGCAAAAAGCCGTAGGCTCGTACAAGGAGGCCATGAATGCCATGTTGAGCGCGTGGCAGGCGCGCGAGGAACTGAACTCGACGCGCGGCAAGGCGGCCGAGACGGTGCTTGCGGAGGCCAAAGCCGCAACGCTCCAGGGGATGAAAGATGTCACCGATATCGGGACTACGGCCGAGAACAGCTTGACCACTTCCTCGAACGTGATGATCGGGGGACTGATCGTGGCGGTTCTCATGGGCTGTATCGTGGCGTTCTTCATCACCCGCTCGATCACCGGGCCGCTCAATCGGGCGATCACGTCCTTGACGGACGGATCCACGCAGGTTGCGTCGGCTTCGGGTCAGATTTCGTCGGCCAGCCAGAGTCTGGCCGAGGGCGCCACCGAACAGGCGTCGAGCCTCGAGGAATCCTCCTCCGCCCTCGAGGAACTCGCCAGCCAGGCCCAGGGCAATGCCGAAAAGGCCAAGCGGGCGACCGCCGGGGCCGAGGCGGCTCAGAAAGCCGCCGAACTGGCCAGCTCGGCCATGAGCGAAACGGTCACGGCCATGAGCGAGATCAAGAACTCCTCGGCCAAGATTTCGGGCATCATCAAGACCATCGAGGAAATCGCCTTCCAGACCAACCTGCTGGCGCTCAACGCCGCCGTCGAGGCGGCGCGGGCGGGCGAACACGGCAAGGGTTTCGCCGTGGTAGCCGAGGAAGTGCGCAACCTGGCCCAGCGTTCAGCCGTGGCGGCCAAGGACACCGCGCAGCTCATCGAGACGAGCGTCGAGCAGTCCAACCGGGGCGCCGAGGTGGTCAACCGGGCCTCCGATGCTATCACACAAATCCTCGAGGTGGTCAACACGGTGGCGGCGGAAACGCGCGAGGTGACCGTGGCCTCCGAAGAACAGTCCGAAGGAATCACCCAGATCAACAACGCCGTGGCGCAGATGGACAAGGTCACCCAGCAGGTGGCGTCGAACGCGGAAGAAGCGGCCTCGGCCAGCGAAGAACTCTCCGCTCAGGCCCAGGCGATGCAGACCATTGTGTCCGACCTGATCAGTCTTGTGGGCGGGGCTGACGAAGGAAACCGGCAGGAGAAAACACCGGTTCACATGCAACTGGCCCAGGCCTCCGGCCCGGGTCGAAACAAGCAGGCGATGTCCGGCCGCCACACCCCCATGCCGATGCGACCCGCAGGCAAACCCCAAAGCCAGGCCGCGCTGGCCATCCCCTTTGATGACGATTCCAGGATGGACGATTTCTGACGGAGGAAAAGGGGAAACCGCTCGTCTTGCGGCAACAGACGCGTTGCGCAGGCACAATAAATAACCCGTGGGGGGGCGGCTTGAAAACCGCCCCCCCCACGGGCTTTTCCGGCCCTTCGACTTTCCTGGGAAAGTCGCCATTCCCGGGGCCCCAGATGAGGGACGGGCAAGATTGGAAGATCAGGGGGCCGTCTCTTCCGGCTCCGTTCCTTCGGAAAAGCAGACGCGATTGCGTCCCGTCTGTTTGGCCCGGTAAAGGGCATTGTCGGCGCGTTTGATGATCTGATCGAGATTTTCCGTTTCGGGTGACTCCTCCCCTTTGAAACAAGCCACTCCGACGCTGAGCGTGACCGGAATCGGCTGGCTGGCATCCGTTTGAAAGCGTTCCGCCGCGATCGCCTCCCGGATTCTTTCCGCCACCTGTTTCGCCCCGTCCTCACCGGTTTCGGGTAGGAGGGCGATGAATTCTTCCCCCCCATAACGTCCGACAAGGTCAGACTCGCGCAACAGGCGTTTCAGAACATGGGCGATCTCCTGCAAAATCCGGTCGCCCGCCTGATGCCCATAATCGTCATTGATTTTCTTGAAGAAATCCACATCCAGCATCAGGCACCCCAGATTCAGACCATAGCGCCGGGCCCGCCCCATTTCCTTTTCCGCGGCCAGGAAAAACGAACGCCGGTTGGCGAGGCGGGTCAAGGCGTCGGTCACCGCCATTTCCCGGATTGTTTCCTGAGCCGAGTTCAAGCGCTTCATGACCCGGACGATGAACGTAAAGATACTTCCGAACAGGAAACAGAAAACCGCAACGCCCAGGAAAATGAAGAGGGCGAGGGTCTGTTTCTCGGATTTCTCGATGTCCGAAATATCGAACTGCACACTGATGCCGCCTCGAACGTCCCCCACTCGGTACCCCTGCTTGCCGTGACATGGCAGGCAGGATTCCTCGGTCCCCAGAGGGCCCATGTAGCGGTAGAACGTGCGGTCTCCCTCGAACACCCGCGTGACGGTTTCCCGGGCGCCCGCCTCGAATTTCTTCAGGGATTTGCGCTCGAACTCATCCGGCAGGTTATGGGGATTCAGGGGCGTGAGACTGGTAATGTGGAACCGATAGGCCGCATCGCTCTTCTCGGCGATTTCCGAGACTTCCCGCGTCATCAGGGCCGGGTTTTTCTTCGTGAAAACCCTCCCGTCCACAGTCGTGATATCCGGATTTTCGAGGTAGGGATTGGACTCGACTCCCGGCTTTTTCTCGACAAACACCCCTCCATATCCGGCGTTCCAGCGGCGGGTCAGAACGATATTCTCAAAATGCGCCCGCGCCCGGTTTTGAAGTTCCGCTTCAATGAGGTTGTGATTGCGGACGATCAGGCCCAGAAAAAGCCCCAGAATGAAAACCAGAACCACGATTGCCACGTTCAGAATAAAGGATTTCCAGATCCGGCTGGTGTCGGAGGAAATATCGAAAGGATGGCTCATGGGAAACAACCTCCATACCGGTCGCACCAGACCCTCTGCGAATCTGTTTCCGGAAAACGAACAAACGGGCTTGATAATCGAGAATAGCAAGGTTTGGGCCGGATTGTCAAAATGAAAGGGAGATTGGGGAAAAATACCGGGACACAATCCCGGAACGGGAGCGGCTGGGTTTGGGAGCAGGCACGGTCCAATTGCGCGGCAACCCCGGGCGTCGAATGGGCTAAGTGGTTCCAGAATGACGGGTTACGAACGGATTTTATTTCCCGCACATTTTTCTCTTGCTTTTCCCCGCGAAGCCCCGTATATCCATCGAGACTAAGTGTGCGGCGGGGAAGCTTCCGCAAGGAAAGATTCCGTCGGAAAGTTCGAAACCGCGCATGTGAGCCCATCGTCTAGTCTGGCCTAGGACACCGGCCTTTCACGCCGGCAACAGGGGTTCAAATCCCCTTGGGCTTACCAGGTTTTCAAGTCCGTATCCGTTTATTCGGATACGGACTTTTCTTTTAGGGGTTCTTTTAGGGTTTCTTCTTTAATTCGAAGCATCGTTCGGAGTACAATCACCCACCGGGAATTCTCCCGTTCATCCTGCTGAGAGAATCGAGTCCCCCATGTCCACTCGCCCCAAACCGAACCAGCCCTGTCCGTGCGGCAGTGGCCTGAAATACAAAAAGTGCTGTGGAAAGCCCGGGGAACAGCCCAGGCGCAACTTACTGAATGAGGATCTTTCGGACAGCGATCTGTTCGGGGAAAAGGCGTTGTGGCCGGAGAACGAATTCCCGGAATTCGGAAATGACGGGGACGATTTCGCAGACGAGATACCGGAAGAAGACCGGGAAATGTTTGACCGGTTGATACACGAAAAACTCACCCCGGCGATGCTCTCGAACCTCATGGCCCAGTTTGGCGAAATCCTGCTCCTGGATCCTTCTTACAGATGTTTCCGCCTGAATGATGAGGACAGTGGCAAGATCATGGAACTCGTTATGAAAAATCCCAACCCGGACAAACCGTTCGAGTTCGACAAGGGTCCCGCGAAAAAGGTGCTGACGACCATCCGGAAGAAACGAATCTATCGAGAGATGGAAGACGAAGTCTATTCCCTGTTACAGGATGATTTCGAGACGTCCGACGACATGGAACACAAAACGCTCTGTCATGTTCTGATGACCGACCTCGAACGCCTCGAGTCCCAGCCGTCGGGCATTTCGCTTTTCTGGATTCAACTGGCACAGGTCTCGGCCGTCGAGTCCGCGCGGCTGGCCGCCGACACCATGGAACAGTGCCAGCTGGCCTGTGAATTTCTGTCCCAGGATTCCCACCGGAGGCAGATTCTCGGTATTCAGGAAGAAACCGGGGGAGAAGAGACTTTTCAGCGGATTCTGGGCAATTCCCGTCTTTCCAACCGCCTGTTCGAGAAACTGGAACAGGCGTATGAGAGCCTGACCCGGGCGATAGAAAACAATGAAATCGTCCTGCGTCTGTCACCAGACTGGGCCTTGCCCGCCTTGGTCTTCAAGCCTTTCCTGGAGCCGTCCTTGTTGCAAAAGCTCGGGGAGGAACTTCCGGATGTATTCCCCGTTAAAGGGGGAGATCTGATAGACGCCGATTATATGGCTCCCTACATTTTCAACCCCCGGTTCATACAGGATTGCCAGGCCGCCTTGCGAGCGGCCGTTCTTCCCCCGAATCCGGACCCCCTCTTGGAACTGGCTCACCATGTTTTCTGTAGGGCAACACGTCTTCACGGCCAGGGGCTAAGTGCGGGAACGCTGAATACCATCAACCACAAGTTCTACGACCCGCTCGAGACTCTCGCGAAACGTTACCCGCAGGAAGTCGCCCTGCTGAAACCCTGCATGAAAACCCTGAACAATGAAGAAGAAAAAATCCTGCGAATCGTGGGAGACGATGCCATCAATGCGGCCCTCAAGGCCGGCAACCCCACTCGAGCCGAGGCGCTGGCCGTCACCGCGCAGATGTTTTTCCTGGATCAGCCCGAACGGCGGTTCCATTTCGCAAAGCGCGTTGATGAAATAACTCGTACCGAAGAGGAAGAGATGCCGGAAGACTGAATTTCCGGTACCCCTTTAGCCATTCTCTGTTCGGGGTCTTCCGAACCCGGATTTCCTGTAGGGGCGGGTTCTTTCCTCAGATCGGGGGCCCTTTCTCAGGGGAGCGACAGGTGGCTGAAGACTTACGAATTTCTATCCCGGTGGAGGAGGGTTTCCGCTTACAGAAACTCCTCATCATGCCCGTATGGCCTCTCGGGCTTACGGAACTCCCCTCCTGGACCTTCATCCAGGGAGCAAGGTGGTTCTGAAGTGACAGGGGCGTCGCGTCCATGAAAGGGACTCCAGAACCCGAAACCCGAAATTTCCGGTTCACCGGTTCAGCCCATTCTCTTCCCTTCCTTGCTTTTCACCCCGCGTCTCTGTTATAGTTTAAATTATGGCGCGTATCCTCCTGATCTCCTGCAACCTGACCGACGAGCCTTACGGGGTTTATCCATTGGGGGTCACACTGGTGGCCGAGGCGGCGCGGGCAGCCGGGCACGAGGTGCTCGAATGGGACTGCCTGCAACAGGGAGTCCCCACCCGGGTGCCGCAGAATCCGATCGAATCCTTCGAGCCGGAAATCATCGGGCTTTCCCTCCGCAACATTGACAATGTGGACTCCGTCAAGTTCGACTCCTATGTGGCCTGGTACCGGGATCTGATGGACGACCTGCGCGAGGCGTCCGACGCGCCCATCGTGCTGGGAGGCGCGGGCTACTCGCTCTTCGCCGAGGAACTGCTCGATCTGCTCGGGGCCGATTACGGCGTTCAGGGCGAGGGCGAGCGCGCCTTCTGCCACCTGGCCGAGGAACTGGCCCAGGGGTTCGCCCCGAACCGGAAAATCTGGTCCGGCTCGACCTTCGAGACGGGCAACCAGTTCGGTTCCCTCCGTCGCAACCCCGACCTCGCGCAACAGTACCTTGCCGGAGGCGGCATGCTCAATGTCCAGACCAAGCGAGGGTGTCCCTTTCACTGCGCGTACTGTACCTACCCCCTGCTCGAAGGCCCCTGCTATCGCTTCCGCCCGGCGGGCGACGTGGTGGATGAGATCGAGGCGTTGCGCGACGTCTATCAGGCCGACTACCTCACCTTCACCGACTCGGTCTTCAACGATACGGAGGGGCACTATCTCGAAATCGCCGAGGAACTGGTGCGCCGTGACATTCAGGTTCCCTGGATGGCTTTTTTCCGCCCCTGCCGGTTTTCCCAGGCCGAGGTGAACCTGCTCGTGCGGTCGGGGCTGAAAGCCGTCGAGTGGGGAACCGACTGCTCGACCGATGCGACGCTCGAAGCGATGGGGAAGAGTTTCACCTGGTCCGAGGTGGAAGAGAGCAACCGCCTGTTTGCCAACGCCAAGGTGGCGTGCGCGCATTTTGTCATGTTCGGCGGACCGGACGAGACCCACGCCACCGTGCGCGAGGGGCTCGATAACCTGGCGCGACTGGACCGTTGTGTGGTTTTTGTGTTCCGGGGCGTGCGCGTTCTCCCCTCCACACGCCTCCACGCCATCGCCATGCGCGAGGGCGTACTCGACACCCGTCACAACCTGCTCGACGCGCGTTTCTATTACGCGCCGACGGTGGACCCGGACTTCCTCCACACGGAAATCCAGGCAGCCTTCAACGGCCACCACGACCGCGTGTACCCGCCCGGCCGCGACGCAGACAAGGTCCACGCCTTCCACCAATCCGGTTACCGCGGCCCCATCTGGAACTTTCTCCTGTCCCCGCCGCGCCGTCGGCGCCGCCGCGATACCGCCTGAGAGTCTGCCTTTTGCCACCTGTCCCCCCGAAAAGGGGAAGGTTCCCGATCTGGGGAAAGGATCGGTAGGGGCGGGTTTCAAGCCCGCCCGGCAGGCGTTTCGGATCAGGAAAGGGCGGGTTTGAAACCCACCCCTACAGAAAATTGGGGTCCGGAAAACCCCGAACTGAGAATGGCTACGGCATTTTTCAAAAGTTTTGTCCGAAAGGGCCGTTGGAATCCCGAAGGGATTGCCCTTGAATAGCCGTGGGTTTTAACCCACGGTATGTGTCCCCGCAATATTCCAACCCCGTCAGGGGTTGCCCAATCATTGAGCCTGATTGGGTTGGGGCGCCCCTTCGGGGCCAATTATTCATCCGCCATTGGAAAAATATTTTGAACGAGCAATTGCCGGAAAGAATCTTCATGATTCGACGATCGGTTTTCGTGATGAGCCGTTCCGTCCCGGAGGAACGTCTGAAGAATCCGGGCGCGCCAGCGCCCATCCCTTCGGGACGGGAAAAACAGAAATCCCTGACGGAACTTGGGTCAGGAACACCCGACTCCACGTCAGAATAAAAATTCTTTGTCACAAAGGCGATATCCGCGGACAGATCTGTCGGTCCCCTTACAACACCCCGCCCCCGAGAACCAGACGCAACGTCCCGAACACAACCGCCACCGTACAACAAACCACCCCGGCAATCGCCCCGCCTCTCTCTTCGTTGCCTTTAAGAGTCGAGAGCGCAATGATGCTGACCGCCAACCCAACGATCGAAAAGGGAATGTTCAACCAGTTGAACGCTCCCACACAGGGAAGAAACCCCAGGCAGAGCCCGAGCAGAGAGAAAATACCAAACAGCAGACACAGAACATTCATCGTATTCTCCTTTATGATTTCCGACCGACAAAGAATCGCTCGATTCGGAGAATACCGGCGAACCGATATCTCCAGGCGGGTGACAGAACTCCGAACAAAGACAGAAGCAGACCCGTACTCATCGCGGAAAACAGAAACAGGCTCCCGGGATTCAACCGTTGCGCCCCCCGGAAATCGCCATGCGCGATGGAAAGAAACGCATGGGTCATCCCGCACAGGGGACACGCGTGTGCGTGAGGAGAGACGATCAGGGAGGACGCCCGCAGGATCGAAGCATCCGGCAGGCAGAACAGGAGAATCAGAAAAACACCCCAGGAGGCGCACACAATCCCCCCGGCCCAGAACAGGGCGCTCAACAAGTCCATCGCAAAACGGTTCCCGTCAGGTCGTCTCATTGGGGTCTTCTGGTGCTCCGATACGGAAAGAGAAGTTTACTCCGATTTCCACTCCCACCGAATCCGTTCCCCCGATAACCCGAGTTTCATCGGGACACTTTCGAACGGAGTTCGGGGGACAAACCACCCCCCGGACAAACCGATTGTCCCGCAAATCGTCTTTCAACCGCAAGGTCATTTTTCAAGAAATCCATTCTGTTTAACCTGAAAATCGCAGTTGAGCGCCAACGGCGCGGACTTATACCAGCCTGGGGCAAGCACAGCGTCGCCCCAGGACAGGTGTCCCTTTTTCCACGAGGGCTGAAGGCCCGAACTATGAAAAGGGACAAACGGCTGAATAGAGCGGGCTTTCAGCCCTTGCGGGAATAAACCCATCGGTTTCCTGGGGCGATGCCCCAGGCTGGTATAAGACCGCGCCGTTGGCGCTTTTCCCCGCATTTCTCTTTCTTCTCTTTTCGGAACTCACCCTCCGGGAGTCTTGTCTCCCCCTGATTCCAAACGACTTGTTCTCGTAACTGCGGTTTAATGCCAAAGAGGAGGGCCCGATGACGAACCTTCAGTCCGACCCGATATTCCGGGGAAACCCGTCCGAGCATGGGGGGCGAAAACACCGGAAGTTTCAACACAGCGTAAGATTGTCCAGATGCTTCCGAAAATCCTCCATTGTAAACCGGCTCGGGGACGGTTATGGTGCGGTGTTGTGTGGAATCGAATGCGATTGCTGATTTGCGAGTATGAAAAAGGAGAGAGCCTATGTGTCCCTCAGGAAAACTTCGTCCCCTGGGTCTGATGTGTCTGATACTGTTTTGGGCCGCAATGGCCGGACCGGTTGCGGCGGAGACGCCGGAATTGCGCACTCTTTCACTGGCCGGGGACTGGCGTTGTCGGCTCGACCCGAAAGGGGAAGGCGAAAAACTGGGGTGGGGGGCCAAACCCCTCGAAACGACCGTCACGGCCCATCTGCCCGGGTCTCTGGCCGAGAACGGACTGGGCGACTCTCCGTCCGTGAGTACCAAGTGGACCGGCGGGGTACAGAACAGTCCCTTCTTCACCGACCCGGCCTACGCGCCCTACCGCGATCCGGCCAACTTCAAGGTGCCCTTCTGGTTGACGCCGGTGAAATATTACGTCGGCCCGGCCTGGTATGAACGCGAGATCGAGATTCCCGCCGAATGGGCCGATGGCAAACGGCGCCTCTCGCTTTTTCTCGAACGGACCCACTGGGAAACCCGCCTCTGGGTGGACGGACGTCTGACGGGGACGGGCAACAGCCTGGCCACCCCCCACGAATTCTCGCTCGACCCCCTCAAGCCAGGCAAGCACCGCCTGACGCTGCGGGTGGACAACACCGTACGCATTAATGTCGGTCAGGACGCCCACAGCGTCTCCGACCACACGCAGTCGAACTGGAACGGCGCGGTGGGACGGATGGAACTGCGCGCCGACGCGCCGTCGGTCTGGATCGAGGACCTTCAGATGTTCCCCGACCTGGCCGCCCGCAGTGTCAAGGTGCGCGCCACCGTGGTCGCCTCGTCTCCCCAACCGGTCGAAGGGGTCCTGACCCTGAGCGCCCAGGCCAGCTGGGAAAAACACACCCACGCGCCCGCCCCGAAGAGTGTCCCTCTTTCCGTTCAGGCCGCGGCTCCGAAAACGATCGAGGTGGACTACCCGATGGGGGACGACTTCCTGCCCTGGGACGAGTTCACCCCCGCCGTCTATACGATGACCGCGCAGATCAAGACGCAGGAGACGGGTTCCGTGGTAAGCGAGACCTCGCGTCGCTTCGGTATGTGCCAGATCGCCACCGAGGCGCGGCAGATCACGATCAACGGACAGAAACGGTTCCTGCGCGGTACACTCGAGTGCTGCATCTTCCCCCTGACGGGTTATCCGCCGACGGACAAGGCGTCCTGGGCGCGGATCATGAAGACCCTCAAGGCGCACGGCCTCAATGAACTGCGGTTCCACTCCTGGTGTCCGCCCGAGGCGGCGTTCGACGCGGCGGACGAGGCGGGGGTCTATTTCCAGATCGAATGCGACTCGTGGACCACCGTCGGCGACGGCAAACCGATTGACTCCTTCGTGTACGCCGAAGGGGATCGCATCCTGAAGGAGTACGGCAACCACCCCTCGTTCTGTTTCCTGCTCTACGGGAACGAACCGAGCGGGAAGAATCAGAACCGCTATCTGGGCGATCTGGTCAATTCCTGGAAAAAGAAAGACGCGCGGCGACTTTATTCCAGCGCGTCGGGCTGGCCCAGCATCCCCGAGAATCAGTTCCACGTGACACCCACTCCGCGCATTCAGGCCTGGGGCGATGGACTGAAGAGCCGGGTAAATGCCCGCGCCCCCGAGACCACCACCGACTACACCGACTTCATCTCCCAATACGACGTCCCGGTCGTCAGCCACGAGATCGGCCAGTGGTGTGTCTATCCGAACTTCGACGAGATCGGAAAATACAAAGGCGTGCTTCAGGCGCGCAACTTCGAAATCTTCCGCGACAGCCTCAAGGCCAACCACATGCTCGACCAGGCGCACGATTTCCTGATCGCTTCGGGCAAACTCCAGACCCTTCTCTACAAAGAGGACATCGAGTCGGCCCTCCGGACGCCCGGATTCGGCGGGTTCGAACTCCTCGACCTCCACGACTTCCCCGGTCAGGGCACCGCCCTCGTCGGCGTGCTCGATCCCTTCTGGGACTCGAAAGGATACGTCACGCCCGAGGAATACCACCGCTTTGCCTGTGAAACCGTCCCGCTGGCCCGGATGGAAAAACGTTACTGGACGACGGCGGAAACGTTCAAGGCCGAGATTCAGGTGGCGCACTTCGGTCCCGCGCCCTTGAAAGACACCGCGATTCAGTGGACCCTCGCCGACGCGTCGGGCAAGGAGATCGCAAAAGGCGAAACGGAGAAGAAAGACCTCCCGCTCGGAAACGGACGGCTGGGCCTCACCCTCTCCACCCCGCTGAGCGCCGTCGCGGCGCCCGCCCAATGCGTGTTGACCCTCGCCATCGCGGGAACACCCTACACCAACAGTTGGGACCTCTGGGTCTATCCACCGCAGGTCGAAACAAAAGCCCCCGAAGGGGTTATCGTCGCCGACGAGTTGACCCCCGAGGTGTTGCAGAAACTCGAAGCGGGGGGGAAGGTGTTGCTTCTCCCCGCTCCGTTTACCGTGAAGGGGGACAAGTTCGGCCCCGTGCCCGCCGGGTTCTCGAGCATTTTCTGGAACACCGCCTGGACCAATCGTCAGCCGCCCGTGACGCTGGGCATCCTGTGTGATCCCAGACACCCCGCCCTGACCGATTTCCCCACGGAAGCGCACAGCAACTGGCAGTGGTGGGACCTGATCCACGGCTCGCAGATTCTGATTCTCAACGACCTGTCCCCCGAACTGCGTCCGGTGGTCCAGGTGATTGACGACTGGGTGACGAACCGCCGCCTGGCCCTGGTCTTCGAAGCCCAGGTGGGTCAGGGACGTCTCGTGGTGTGTGGCGCCGACCTCCAGAACGATCTGGACAACCGCCCCGTCGCCCGCCAGATGCGCGCCAGCCTGCTGCGCTACATGAGCAGCGACCGTTTTAAGCCCGCGGTCTCGGTGGGAGCCGACGCGTTGAAGTCGCTTTTCCAGAAACCCTCGATTCGGGGCAAAGTGGTTTCAGTGGACAGTGAAATCCCCGGATACGAAGGCCAGAACGCCCTCGACAACAACCCGGCGACCTGTTGGCACACCCAGTGGCAGGGCGACAATATCCCCCAATTCCCCCATGAAATTCAGATCCGGCTCGATAAACCCGCCGAGATTCAAGGATTCACCGTGGTTCCCCGCACGGACATGCAGAACGGCGATTTCGCGCAGTACGCCTTTTACGTGAGCGCGGACGGCAAAGAGTGGGGAACCCCGGCGGCGGAGGGCACTTTCACGCAGTTCTATCAGCCCCGAACCGTCGAGTTGAACAAACCGGTCCAAGGCCAATTTGTCCGCCTGGTGGCGCTCACCGGCGCAAACCAGCAGAACTATGTGGCGATAGCGGAATTGATGCTCCAGACGGGCAAATAAGACGTGGGGCGTAAGAAACGGTAACAGGAGGCATGGGCTTGTGTGGTACGCCCGTGCCTCCTGTCTGTTTTTATCGCTTTCAACCCTCGTAATCCTTTTGAAAAAACGCCCCTCCATGCAGAATACGCATGACAGAAACGCAGGCTTCGGGCTATGGTGCAACGGCAGGGGGAACCCGAACATCGCCAGGTCTGGCCATTGCGTAAGGCCCTATCCAGAAAATCGGTATGAAAATCGTCCACACGGGACAAAAAGTGGTTCGAGGAGTGTTGGGATGTGCAGTTTCAGGACAATCATGACCGTTCTCACAATGGGGGTGCTTGTTTCCACCGTCTGCCACGCCGAAGTCGCGTTTTACGTTTCTCCATCAGGCAACGATAACAATCCCGGTTCCCTCGAACAGCCCTTCGCCACCCCTGAACGCGCGCGCGACGCCGCGCGCCAGACGCCCCGTTCCGAACCCATCGTCCTTTACCTGCGGGCGGGCACCTACTACCTGAGCCAGACTCTGGAATTCGAAGCGAACGACTCCGGCACGGAGCAGGCCCCCCTGACCCTGCGTAACTGGCCGGGCGAGCGGGTGGTGCTCAGCGGAGGCGCGCTTCTGGATCTCAAATGGGAGCCCTTCCGGAACGGCATCCTGAAAGCCAGCGTGCCCGCCGACCAGTTGAAAGACCGGGCCGTGGACCAACTGTTCGTCAACGGTCAGCGTCAGATTCTGGCCCGCTACCCCAATTACGACCCGTCGGTCCGGTATTTTCAGGGGTTTTCGGCCGACTCGACCAGCCCCGAGCGGGTCAAGCGGTGGAGCAACCCGGCGGGCGGGTTTGTCCACGCCATGCACAACGCCCACTGGGGCAGCATGCACTTCCGCATCCAGGGCAAGACCGACGAGGACCGGCTCCAGCTCGAGGGTGGGTGGCAGAATAACCGGCCCGAGGGCGGCTTTCATCCCGAGCACCGCTTCGTCGAAAACATCTTTGAGGAACTCGATGCGCCGGGAGAATGGTTCTATGACCGGAACAACGGTCTGCTCTATTTTCTGCCGCCCCCCAATCTCGATGTGGCCTCCGCCCGGTTTGAAGTCAGCGGCCTCAAGTGCCTGGTCCGGTTTCACGGTTCCAGCAAGAATCCCGTGCGATTCGTCAACATTCAGGGAATCACCCTCACCCACACGGCCCGAACCTTCATGGAATCCATGGACCCCCTCTTGCGCAGCGACTGGATGATCTACCGGGGGGGGACTGTCTTTCTCGAAGGGACGGAACGGTGCCGCATCCTGGACAGCTTTCTGGATCAGGTCGGAGGCAACGCCCTCTTTGTGAACAATTACAACCGCGACCTCGAAATCTCGGGCTGCAAAATCACCGGA
>DAOPYU010000010.1:0-25236 GCA_035353095.1 Candidatus Sumerlaeota bacterium
TATTCCCTCAAAAACATCCGCCTTATCAAAGTCCAATATTTCGAGAAGTTCGTAGTGCGCATTTCCTTGAAGGAGAAATTCCCGGAAGCGTGCGTGCGATCCCGGATTCTGAAATAGTGATAATGGCAGGAAAAATGCAGCCTTTCCACCATGCTTGAGAAGATGGGTCATAGTTTGTACGACCACAAGTGCAGCAAGGTCAATTCTTGATGAACCAAGTAAAAGACTTCGTGGGTCTGTGACCAAGTTTGCCTCAATGAAATACGATTTAAGTCTTTCTTTGTAAACAGACGGCATATCTGAAAAATTAACCCACGGAGGGTTTCCAAAGAGAAAGTCAACCTGGATATTGGGGGGATCGAGAAGCACGTCACAGAGGTAAATATTTTTATCTGGAAAAAGTATCCCATAACGGGCGAGAAATTGCGCTCGAAAAGTTTCGAGAAAGGAAGTCTCCTTTTCACAAACGAAGATCCGGCCTATTCTTTCAGGTGTGAGCGGAATTCCAGACTCAATGCATTCATCGCATAGCGCAAAAACAAAAGAACCATCTCCGGCGGTTGGATCACAAATTGAGGCACCATCTATCCATTCCTTCAGAAAACCGTGTCGATGGATCGCAAATCGAGCCCAAGCGATTGGAGTGAATACCGCCCCAATGGGTTTATTTTGAAAAGGCAAAATGTTGGTATCCATCTTGACGGAACTTTCTTATGGCGGCGATACGTTTCTGGGCATCTCTGCCCACACGTTCGTAGTGAAGAATTGCAATTTCCGTAAAATGATTGAAGAAACCTGTCATATCTCGACTCCAATCAATTTCATCCCAGACTTGGTTGAGAGTATAGTTCAACCGCACTTGTCCTGTCCCTAGGTTTTCAATTCGATAGGCGTCTACCGGTAGAAGCGTAAAAGGAGCAACCCTGATGTACTCGATATCACGAGAACCAGATTTTCCGGATGAATGGTTGTGGCCAAACTCCGCTATGAGGAAAATTCCTTTGTCGTTCGCTAAATATTTCAGGAGATTTCCTACTGCACAAATTCCACCGTCAGAATAACTGGTTGAGTCCAAGTCCTTGGTCTTTACATCTATACCAACAATTTGGTTTTTAATCTTGAAGGCAAAATCGAAGATTGTTCTGCGGCCTGGACGCTCCAGAGGTATGTAATCAGATGATTGGCAGATTGTATCCCAATGCTCCGCGATTTGCTTTTCGATCATGGCGCCAAACGCACGAGAATCTTCTCGCGCGGCCAATCCTGAACGCGTTTCTTCAAAAAGTTCACACAACTTGTTACAGAGATTTTCGGATATCTGCTGGAGGTTCATCGTCGTTTCCCTTTTCTACGCATGTTGCCCTTTTCAGAAAACAAAGAATCAAGATACATACCCTGAGAACAGTGTAATTCTTCTTTCCCGGAAGATCAACCGATAATCCCTTTTATAATTCCCGTCGCCTGGGCGAGGGCATCAGCGAGTTTCTCGGGGTTCTTGCCGCCGGCCTGGGCCATGTCGGGACGGCCGCCGCCGCCTCCACCCACCAGCGGGGCCACCTGCTTGATGACATCGCCCGCCTTCACGCGCGCGGTCTCGGCCTTCGTCACCGCGCACAGGAGCAGCGCCTTGCCGTCGGCCTCGGCGCCCAGGAGCACGACCGCCTGGCCCGCCTTGTCGCGCAGCTGGTCGGCCAGGGTCCGGAGCAGTTCCGCGTCGGCCCCTTCGATCTGGGCGCAAATGACTTTGATCCCGCCCGCTTCGGTCGCCTGAGCGAGCAGGTCGTCGAGCGAGGCTGCGGCGGAACCGGCCGAGGACTTCGCCTTCTTCAGGTCGCGCTTGAGATTTTTGATTTCGGTCTGGAACACCTCGACGCGCTCGGCCAGCTGTCCCTCGCGCACGGCGAGCGACCGGCAGACGCCCGCCACCACGTCGCGTGTTGCCGCCCACTGTTCGTAGGCGCCAAGACCCGTGGCCCCCTCGATGCGGCGGATACCCGCCGCGACGGACGACTCGCTCACCAGGCGGAACGACCCGATCCGTCCGATCTGGCGCAGGTGCGTGCCGCCGCAAAACTCGATACTGACCGGCTTTTCGCCTTCCGTGAATCCCCCGATCTGGACCACGCGCACGACGTGGCCGTACTTCTCGCCGAACGGGGCGATGGCGCCGCGCTTGCGCGCCTCTTCGAGCGGCAGTTCTTCGATGGAAACCGTGTGGTCGGCGAGGACGAACTCGTTGACGATCCGCTCGACCCGGGCCAGATCCTCGGCCTTCACCGCTTCGGGGTTCGAGAAGTCGAACCGCATCCCCTCGGGACCGACATAGGAACCCGCCTGAGTGATGTGGCCGCCGAGCACCTGGCGCAGCGCCGCCTGCAGGAGGTGCGTGACCGTGTGGTTGCGCATGATGGCCATGCGACGGTCGGCGTTCACGCGCGCCGTCAGAGCATCGCCCACGCGGAGCGTACCACTGGTCACCTTGCCCCGGTGCAGGAACAGGCTGTTGGGTGTCTTCTGGGTGTTCTTGACGATAAACCCGAGACCCTGTCCCTCGAATTCCCCCGTGTCGCCCACCTGACCGCCGGACTCGGCGTAGAAGGGCGTCTGGTCCAGGACCACCGTGGCCTCTTCGCCCTTCGTGGCGGCGTCCACCCGCTTGCCCCCGCTCAGGATGGCCAGCACGCGCGCCTCGCAGCCGAAGGTTTCGTAACCCAGGAAGTTGGTGGAACCGGAGGTCTCGTCAATGTCGGCGAGCAGTTCGGCCTCTTCGCCGCGCTCGGCGCCCTTCCACGACTTGCGCGCCTCGGCCTGGTGGGCCTGCATCGCGCTGGTGTACCCCGCCTGGTCGAGTGTCAACCCGGCGTCCTCGGCGATCTCGGCGGTCATGTCCACCGGGAAGCCGTAGGTGGCGTGGAGCAGGAAAGCGTCGGCGCCGGGCAGGGTGTTGAGCCCGCTGTCCTTCGCCTGGGCGATTTTCTCGTCCAGGATGCGCGACCCCTGCGCCACCGTGCGCAGGAACGACTCTTCCTCGATCTTGATGATCCGCGCGACGTGCGCCGCGTTCGGTTTGATTTCCGGATAGACTCCTCCCATCGTGTCCACCACGACGTCCACCAGCTTGTGCATGAACGGCTCGCTCTTGTCCATGAGGTAGGCGAACCGCAGCGCCCGGCGCAGGATGCGGCGCAACACGTAGCCGCGCCCTCCGTTGCTCGGCGCAATTCCCTCGCTCAGGGCGAACGTCAGCGCGCGCACATGGTCGGCGATGGCATTGATCGCGTAGCGATCCCGGGGGTTGTAGTCGGCTCCGCTCTCCGAGAGGCGACGGTACTCTTTCCCGACCGAGGCGGCAACGGCGCGCGTGATGGGCGAGAGGAGGTCCGTTTCGTAGGGCGTCCGAATGACCCCGCCCGTCTCGATGAAATTAAGAGCCGTCGTCATGCGTTCGAGGCCCGCACCGGTGTCAATGCCGCGGTACTTCAGCGGCGGGCGCGACCCGTCCTTCTGCTGGTCGTACTGAGGGAAGACCATGTTCCAGATTTCGAGGAACAGGTCGCCCTCCTCGACGATGCGCCGGGCGATGGTCTCGCCGTCCTGACTCAGCGCGACCTTCAGTTCCTCGTCCGTACCCATGAAGAAACAGACTTCCGAACACGGCCCGCACGCCCCCGTGTCGCCCGCCGGACCCCAGAAGTTCTCCTTCTTGTCGAGCGGGATGATGCGGCTGCGCGGGATGCCGATCTTTTTCTCGAGCAGTTCGGGCGTCTCGTCGTCCAGTTCGTAATAGGTGGCCCAGAGCCGCTCGCGCGGCAGTTTCATCTTGTTCCAGATGAAGTCCCACCCCCATTCGAGCGCCTCGAGCTTGAAATAGTCGCCAAAGGAGAAATTGCCGAGCATTTCGAAAAACGTGTGGTGGCGCAGCGTCTTGCCCACGTTCTCGAGGTCGCTCCCCTTCCCCCCCGCCCGCAGGCACTTCTGCACCGTCGTGGCGCGCGAGTAGGGCAGCGGTTCCACCTGCCCGGCCCAGAACGGCTTGAACTGCACCATGCCCGCCGAGGTGAAGAGCATCGTCGGGTCGTCCGGCGGCACGATGGGCGAAGAGGACACATGCGTGTGCCCGTGGCTGACAAAATAATCCACATACAGGGAACGAAGTTCATTGGCGGTCGTCATTGGCAGTTTCTCCAGATAAAAAAATACAATTCAACGGATCTTTTCTCCCGTGCGCCCGCCCCTTCGGGGGCCATGGGCACACAGGAACCCCCCTTATTAAAGCCACCGCCACCGTTTTTGCAAGCGAAACGTCTGTTCCGGAGTGACTCCAGGGTGTACCCCCTCATTTTGAGAAACCTCATGCGGCTTTGCAGGGAGGGCGGGACGGGGTCCACTCGTTGTCGAGGATTACCCGTCTCAAAGGGAGGATTGGGGGATACTCCGGCGGCGCCAGTACTCGGGCGGAAACACATAGTAAGAGAAGGTCTCTTCGAATCCTTCGCGCACAATCGCCGCGGCCTTCTCGCGAGCCGGCTGCCGGTCTTCCTGCACGTGGATCTCCTTGACATCGCCCGATATCTGCCTCAACAGATGCAGATCTAACAGGCTTTGCGTATTTTCAATCTGCTTGAGAATCTAATCGGACAAAGACAGATTGATGATCGAGACCAGGGGAGAAGAAGCCGGTGGCTGGAGATACTGAAACCCCAGATAGGGAACCGGCTCATATACCGTAACGCGATTCGATTTGCTCCCAACCATTACCGAAAACAACCAGTTGCCCGCCTTCAGGTTTTGGGGCAAGAGGACGATCGCGTTCCCCCCCTTGGCCGTATCGTGAACATTCAATGGAACGATTTTCGCGCCCTTCAGTTGAGTGCGCGTATGAACGATCAGGAAAAGATTGTCTCCGACCCATTTGGCTCCCTTGACAATAAGATCGGACGAGGTGTTTGGGGAAACGGATAGAGAGATGGGGATTCCCCATTCTGCCTTGCCGATGAATTCCAGAACCTCATTTCTTTCTTTCTCCGGTAAACCATTTATTGCCCGGACGATATCGGCGTGGTACGCATTCTTCAAGAAAGTCACAGACGATTCTCTGGACTCGGTCAGATTGTTGCGCAGGCGAACGACATTCTGCTGTTTATATCCAAACCAGGCGGCAATAGATAAGAATCCACAGAAGAACACAACCGTCAGCGACAGCAGAATCCCGTTTGCGAGTGTTTTGTAACGCCCCTTTTCCAAACAAAAGAGATCCGAAAACTGACTGAATGAGGGTAAGAGCGACTGAAAAGACACCATGAAGATTGGATAGGCCAGCAAAATCGTCCAATAGGAATTGATGTAGGAAAGGAACAGCGGTTCCGAGGACGAGAGCATACTCCCATTGGAGTATGCGGTAATCAGGATTGCGGGCGCCATTGTGACCGCAAAGAGAGAAAGAAACGATAATTGAACCACAAAAGCGGAAAAAAACGTCAAGGGATTGTAAGCCGCCTGGAGCATGAGATAAAGAAATACCCCCAGGCTCACGAGAAGCCAGATACCCGAGTGCTTCAGCAAAGCCGCCGTTTTCAAATAATAACTGGAAAACACATCCAGGGGATTCTGACTGAGGAGATCCAGATAAAGCGTTCTCATTGCGGATGCAAGAGGACCGTAATCGGAAGTTGACCGTTGGAACAGAGGATTGTCCGGATCGATGGTCCAGGCTCGGCCGAAGGCATTCTCGTCACCCCAGATCACATTCTCATGGTTCCAGTTCTGCATCGCCCTGGAGGTGTTGTAGGTTGCGCCAATACCGATTAGCAGGGGCTCCCAGAAGAGATGCCCTTTTGTGTTCTGGGGTAAAGAGGTTTGCTTTTCTATGCGTTCGAAAAAGGAGAGATTAAGAAAAAACGAGACACGCACAATCAGAGATGAGAGAAACAAGATCGAAAATGTGACGATGATCAGACGGATAGCATAGATTCTCCAGATGACTGCAATTCGTGCGGCACGAGTCGAGACGCTCCGAAAAGAAGAAAGAAACAGAATTCTCATCTCTTTTGAATAACACATGGTTCCAATTGCAATGCTCACGACTCCGATCAGTGTCAGGCACGGAATCAAGCCGATGACCTTTGCGTCTCCACGACAGAGACCGAGCACCCCAATGAAGATCGCAATTCCAAGCATCTGAGAAACGTCTCTCCATCGGATTGGGCTTTGTCTGCACCGATAGAAAATGGAGAATAATAGAACAGATGCCAGTATTACCGATACAGGCGCAGGCCAATATAGATGGGCTTCCCACTCAATTTTTCCGGTTAGCTGGGCCAAAAAAAGGGAAAGCAGAGCGGCGATGGAAATCCGAAACGGTACGACGGGCAAGACCATCAGAACAACGGCGATACCAAGCATGATGTATTGTAAATAGAAGTAATCAAGGAGCGTGAATCGATACTGGGAATGGATGATTTTCTGGAAAAAGGCCAGATCGGCTAAGCCGACATGAATCCCGACATCGTCCAAAGCGGCCCTCTGCTGAATTAACGAAACCGCTGGAGAAATCTGAAAATAACCGCCTTTGTTCATGATATCAATTTGCTGCCGTAAATATTTGAGGCGGATACTATCCGTAAAATCCCTTTCGGACGAATAGGTCGCGCGTTGAAGATATTGCTCGGAAGCAAAGACAAGAACGAAATAAAAGAAAATGAGTCCCGAGAATACGAGCAAGACCCGCATGGAAATTTTCAACACTCTTCTCCTTTCTGGGAAATCTGCCCGCGCAGGTACAAAATCATCGAGTGGGATTGGAATGCTGACCGAGATCGACCGGCGGATGGATCATTTTGCCGTCTCCAGAAAGGAAAACCTTCAGAGTATATGGAACATCGGGCACGATATAAATCCGTTTGAGGAGATCGTAGTCCCCCTTTTTCCAAGACTTGAATGGCAATATCGGCAAGGCAAAGGAGAGATTTGTCGATTTGAACCCAGCCGTGGTGAAGGAGTCCCTGTACTTTTCGTCCGCGGCAAAGTTGAGTGCGAGTCCCATCTGCTGGTATTGTGTCAGATTCGGCTGTTCGGTCATCCGCAATAGAAAGGAACCCTGGAAAGTGGCGGTGCCGTTAGTCTGTTTGGGAGAAATCCGCTCCCACTTGAAATCGACCAGTTCGATCCCTTGAAACAGACTTCTCTTGAAGGGACTCTGCTGGCTGAGAATCTCGGCTTCTTTCTTCTGATAGACCGGGCGAATCTCGCTGATTGCCACCGGATTCCCGATTATCTGTTTAAATCGGTACAGATCAAATGGGTCCTTCAAGTTCTCAACTTGCTTGAGAAGCTGGCCGACCAGGGACAGATTGATCACCGAAGCCAACGGGCGTGTCGTCAGGGAACGCGAGTATTCAGTGGTCTCTACCGGCTCGTATAGGGTTACCCTGTTCGATTTGTTTCCCACCCGCACAGAAAACAGCCAATTCCCCCCCCGCAGGTTTTGCGGCAGAAGCAACATGGCGTTCATTCCGAGATTGGGGTTATGCACATTCAGGGGAATGATCTGGGATCCTTTCAGTTGTTTCCGCACGTTTACAACGAGAAAAAGATATTCATCCACCCACTTGGCGCCTTTCAACACGAGATTCGCCGAATCACCGGAATACTGGGACAAAGAAGCGGGAATCCCCCAGGAACTCGCGCAAAAAGAGTCCAACGCCGTATCCTTCACTTTTTCCGGCAAACCGTTGATGGTTCGGACCACATCGGCGTGATAGAGGCCCTGCAAGGCGGAGACTGTTTGCCCGTTCGATTCCAGGAGTTCGTGCTGAAGAGCGCGGATCCGGGCCTGTTTGACGCCAAGCCAAATCGAGGCGATCGAGAATAACGACAGGCATGAGAACGCAAAGAACAGCAAAATCCTGCGCATGAGCGTTTGATAGAATCGCTCGTGCGACCGGAACACGTCCGAAAACTGGCGGTAACCCGGCAAAAGCGATTGAAACGTCAGAGTCAGAAGCGGATAGGCAAACAGGAAGGCCCAATACGAATGTAGATAGGAAATCCAATAATAGGAACCGCAGGCGGTCGCATATGTCTCCCGATAATAGAAACTGATATAATCGGTATCGGCGGACAACAAATTGCCATCCGGATATGCGCTGGCGATGATGGGCGAAGCGATGATCGCCGCGAAAAGAAACGCGATTGCGAATTGCGAAACAAGAAGGATATGCAGAGCGAAGGGATCACGCCTGAAGCGGAGAATGGAATAAAGAAACACCAATACACATAGAAACAATCCGACAGCGGAATTCTTGAATAAAGCAACAACCTTCGTATAATAACTCACGAACAAATCCATCGGATTGTGCTGGAGAATCCCCAGATACAGATTCTTCATCGTTTCTGTCAGATTTTTCTGGGCGTCCGCCGATGACGAATAGGAAGCCTCCGGATTGACCGTCCAAACCTGATTGTAAGACGTCGCGTCGTGCCAAGTAATGTTTTCGTGATTCCAGGTCGTCATCGTTCTCTGTACAAGAGTCGCGCCCATTCCAATAAGAACGGGGTGCCAGAAGATATGGCCCTGAGAAAACCCCTCCGGGGCTTTGGCCTGAACGGTTTTGGCGTCGATGCGATCAATCAGGGCAACGTTTAAAGACAGAAAACCGCAGAAAAACAGCGCCGAAAACGCGAATACCCCCCCCGCAACCACCAGCAGCCGAAAGACGTGAACACGCCATAATGCCGACACAATGGAAATAAACGCGCGCGGACGCGCGATCGAGTCTAGAAAGGACGATCGCCCCTTTTGCGAGAAGGCGATCATCAGAATCGCGAGGGAGAGAATCAGAAATAAGGAGAAAAACAGAGCCTGGCCAAAAATCCTCGCCTCGCTCCGGCAAAGACCCAGGACCGAGATGTAAAACGCCTGCATTCCCGTCTGGATGACATGGCTGACTCGAATACGGTCCGATGTACAGGTTCGAATCAGAGAGCACAACAGGACAAAAACAAGCAGAACGGTCAAGGGGGGCGGCCAATAGAGATGAATGCCCCATTCGAGGTTGCCCGAAAACTGAACAAGCATCAATGTCAGAAGAGCCACAATTGAAATCCGGAGAGGAACGACCGGCAGAAACAACAAGACCACCAGGACGGAGGTCATCAGGTACTGGAGGTCAAAATAATCGTGCATGGAAAAAACGGTACTCTGGAAGATCTTCTTCTTGAGAAGAGCCAGATCCGCCAGTCCAAGCTGGACACCGATATCGTCCAGCGCCGCTCTCTGCTGAAAGAGCGAGACCCCCTGTGGGTCTCGAAAATAATTGCCGGCATTGAGAATGTCTATTTGCTTCTGGATGAACTGTAACCGCACACTCCGTGAGAAATAGTAAGGTGCAGAAGAATAGGTCGCGCTCTGGAGGTACTGTTCGAAAGAAAAGACGTGAACTAAATAGAAAAAAACCAGACCTAATGAGGCAAAAAGGACTCGAACGGATGTTTTCAACTTGTGCTCTCCTTAATTTCACACGCTTCTCTAAAAGTTACCTCGGACGAACACTGCTCACTGACAATGAACCGGGGCCGTCCTTTCACCTCGGAATAGATCCGTCCAATGTATTCCCCGATAATCCCCAGTTGCACAAAGAGCATGCCAAACATGGAACAGATGATGACCACCAGGGAGGCCCAGCCGGGAATCGCGTCGGAAGCGCCGGGAAAAAGTCCAAAATGAACGGTGACCGCATAGAGCGCATAGAGAAGACAGAACGATAATACGAGACAACCCGTGATCAGAGAGAAGCGGATCGGGAGAACGGAAAAGGAAAAAATCCCATCGGCTGCGAATCGGAGCATCCGGCGCAGATTGTATTTCGACTCGCCGGCATGCCGTTCGTTCGGCGTGTATTCAAGGTCAACTCGCCGATATCCGACCCAGGAGATCATACCACGGATAAAGAAAAATTTTTCTCCACACGACAAAACCGTGTCCAGCACTTTTCGATCCAGTAATCGAAAATCCGCCTGGCCCGGTTGAATATCCAAGCCGGTCAGGAGAGAAAACGTTTTGTAGAACAGGGGCGACGTAATCTTTTTAACGAAAGGCAGGCGCTCGTCGAACTTGCGCGTGGTGGTGACCACTTCCGCTCCGTCAGCCCACAAATCCAGCATACGAACGATCAGTTCCGGTGGATGCTGCATGTCCCCATCCAGGGAGATAATCGCCTCACCCCGCGCGACACTCAATCCGGCAAGAAGTGCCGGCTGGTGCCCGAAATTGCGGGCCAGCCGGACACCTCTGACGCGCGCGTCCGCACTGGACGCCTTTTTTATCGCTTCCCATGTCCGGTCCGAACTGCCATCATCGACGAAAATAATCTCGGTATCGACATGGGACAGGGGCAGATGGGTAAGCGTTTCCACGAGGATCTGAATGTTCCCCTCTTCGTTGAAACACGGCAAAACAATCGAGATTTTCTTCTTCACCAAAACAGCAGCCTCCAATAACCGGCCGATTTTCGGGGATTGACGAAGCGACTTACATCTTTTTCCCCAGAAAACCGAAATTGATCATTATGGGATAGAGTAACCCATCCACTTTGTCGAAGTGGGGCAGCAATTGTTTGGCCAGAGGAATCTGCCAGGGGAAAAGATGGCACCCGCCCATCTTTTCAACAACGACTCCCTGAGGTTCCAGAAATTTTACCGTCCACGGCCAGATCCAGTTTTCTACCCCCGAAAAACTGCGCAACCCCGTTTTTTCGGAAAGCCAGAGAACTGGATACCAGAGTTTGTTCGGAGTGGTGACAATCATGTGGCCCCCCTTCCGAAGAACTCGGGCCATTTCGGACAAAGCCAACCGAGGATCGGGGGTGTGTTCAATACATTCCGACGAAACCACCAGGTCGAAAGTTCCGGATTCAAACGGGAGGGAACAAGCGTCCGCCTGACGCCCCACACATCCAAGACGCTTCGCGACTTTCTCGGCCAACGCCTCGGATATATCGGTCACCGTCAATTGAGAAACACAGGGCTTGAGGGATTCACTGATCCGCCCGGTTCCACACCCCACCTCGAGCGCGTTTCCCCCCTCAATTCCGCACATCAATTTCTTGAAGATCAGATTTTTGCGCCGGTCAACGTCATAATCCGACATGAAACTGTCAAACGAATCGCCGATCAATTCAAAATAAAGAGGATCTCTTTCTTCTTTCAACGTCACACACACCTTTCGATTTCTTGAAAGATAAACCGTAAGACAAAAAAACCTTCCTCCACGCACCCCTTTTCCCATCAAACAGGAGTCACCGTAGATCAAACAATACGACTTTTCAAGAAAAAGAGGCGCTTTATTCGGCGGCGCCGCTCTTAAGCAGAAGCGCGCGCATGTCGGCGTTGCCTGCGGCGGGTGTCACCTGGAACATTTCACAGAGGTCTGCGCCACCCGTGATGGTTACCACGTTGGCTTGCAGTTCGCCCTCCACTTTCACCACTCCGTTGGTTCCGGTGCCCGACTTGACGCCCCCCTTGAGGACCAGATTGGCGCCGTTGACGTTCCCCGTACTGGCGCTGGTGGCCTGAAGGGTCACCTCCTGCGGCGTGGCCGAGGAGACACCGCGGCCCAGATAGATCGTGCTGATATACCCGTTCGCGTCGTTCCCCCCCACCACCATCTGGTGGTTTCCCGTAACCTTGGCGCGGTATCCCAACGCAATGGAACTGGCGGCTGTGGCAGGAATCGCGTCCGCGCCGTCGCCAATGAACACGTTGTAGCTACCATTGTTGTAAAGGCCCGCCTGGGTCCCGATATTCGTATTGCCGCTCTGCCCATTGGCGGTGTACCCTGCGGCAGTGCCAATACTCACGTTTCTCGACCCGGTTTGTTCCGAATATCCGGCGTTTGTTCCAACACTGACATTGTACGTCCCAACGGTGTTCTTGCGGGCCGCGTTGTACCCCAACCCCACATTGTCAACTCCCGATACATTTCCGTATCCGGCGCCAAAACCGTTGAAAACAAGTCGCTGGCCGGTCGTGTTTGTGTTTCCACTGAAACCGCCCAGAAACATGTTATAACTCCCGGTGGTATTGTTGTATCCGGAATTTGTTCCCAGGAAAACATTCAGGCCTCCCGTGGTGTTCCGAAGACCGGTGGAATTGCCAACAAATGTGTTGTTCGAACCGGTATTAACATTCCCGGACCAGTAGCCAATCGCAATGTTTGCGCTTCCTGTGTTGTATGCACCCGCGACATTCCCCAAGAAAACATTGTTACTGCCCGTAGCCAGTTCTCCCGCCCGGTACCCGACCATTGTCGAGTAGGGCGCACTGGCGCCCGCGTAGGGGCCCACCTGCACCGCCTGAGTGTTGGAGGTGTCCAGCACCGTGATGCCCCCGATTCGATAATCGCCCCCGGCGGGCAGATCTTCATTGATCCCGCTGGCGTGGTCCGCCACGGCAAGGCCGCAAAAGACACTCAAGAAAATGGAAAGGAAACTGCTTCTTAAGATGGATCGGTACATGGAACCCTCCTCATAACTTTACGCGGCAGAAATCTTGGCCGATATTTTCAACCCCCGGAGACAGACCTGACTGTTTTAACTACACACGGTCATTCTATCCTACTACTGCATCCTATGATACGGTTGAAATGCGCGGGAATACAAGAAAAAAAACTTCCGAACCCGGCATTGTTCTGGTAACTCACTGTGCCGGGTCCAGTTGGACCCGGGCCAGGTAAATGGCCGTCTTGCCTTCGTGCGAAGAATAATAACTGACCCGCAACAAACCGTCGTGCAGAACGAGGCCGGGGTAGCTCGTGTCGCCGCCGGAGGGGAATTTGAGCGCTTCGGTCAGTTTGCCCGTCCGGGGGTCCAGCCAGCAGAGCGAGGTGTGCGGCCCTCCGTTGAGAAGTCGTCCTGCGGCCAGCAGGCGTCCATCGGGGAGGCGGAGCATTTGCGGCCCCCCCACATACGCGCCCGTGTCCTTCCATTCCCACTTCGTATAGGGCGGTTTTGAGACTCCGAACTGAGCGGTGTTCGGTTCTCCGTCGCGTCGAAGCAGGCAGTACGCGGTGTCGCCATCGAACACGAACGACGAGGTTTCGTTGGGCGAGCCAACATCAAACAAGCGCTCGACGAGCGTATCGAATTTCTTTCCGTCGGTGCTGGTATAAAGCCGGATCAGACTGTCTTTTCCGCAGCCATAGCCGATGCTGTACGCCGTCCCCTTGTGCCACGTCACGCGCCAGAGCCAGAAATTCGGGTCGCCGATCTCGTGGCGCTCGCTCCAGGTGTGTCCGTCCTTCGAGAACCAGGCCAGGGAACGGTGCGAATATTGGGACTTGTCGTGGAGGGCCCCGGCGCCGTAAAGCATCAACTGGCCGTCCGGCGTGACGGTGATTTTCGCGTCGCGCAGGTCGGAATCGGGCGACGTGAGGAGAGCGGCGGATTCCCACTTCTCCCCATCGGGCGAGGAAAGGACGCGCAGCGCCCCGTCGGGGGAAACATGGCCTTGTCCTTCCCGGAACACGCAGAACCAGCGGTCCTGAAAGCGGATCAGGTCGGTAAAGGCGTTGTGGGGCGCCTGATCCCAGATCTTGCGCGCGTCGAGCAGTTTCAGGGTGGGGGGCGTTTCCTGTCCGGCCCCTCTGGCATTCGGCGCCAGAACAATCAGACCCAAAATCATCCATCCAACGAGCGTTTTCAAGCGGTTCATCACTTCTGTCCTTCCTTTCGTATAAAATGTGGCCGTTTAAATTTCTGTCAACCCCATCTGGTCCATCAGGCGCTCGACCACGAACTGGACCAGGTCTTCGACACTCTGAGGCCCTCGATAAAACCCCGGCATCGGGGGAACGATCCGCACGCCCAGCCGCGCCAGTTTGAGCATGTTCTCCAAGTGGAGAGCATTGAGGGGACATTCCCGTGGCGCAAGAACCAGGCGACGCCCCTCCTTGAGGCAGACGTCCGCCGCGCGCGTGATCAGGTTGTCGGCCAGCCCTCCCGCCACCGCCGCCAGAGTCCGCATCGAACAGGGGACGATGGCCATGGTATGCAGGCGATATGACCCGCTGGCCGGGCCGGCGCCGATGTCCTCCACGGGAAAGAACTGCCAGCGCGCGCCGTCGGGCGCAGGGTCCAGGCCCAGCCACGCGGACATCGAGTCCGGCGTGTCGGGCAATTCCGACCCCAGTTCCTCGCGCACAACCCGTCGCCCGGCCTTCGACGCCACCACCAGGATTTCGCGCTCGCCGGGCCGCAGCGCCAGCGCGCGCAGCAGCCGGTGGGCGTAGATGGCGCCGCTGGCGCCCGTAATACCGACCATCACTCGTTCGATCTGCATGGGATCACTCCTGTATAAAGAAACGCGATACCCCCCGTGAGGGGTTCGGCTTCGATATGTTCGAGGTTTGCCTGGCGCATCCAGTCCAGGACTTCTTCAGGGGACGGAAAGGCCTCAATGGTGTCGGCCAGGTAAGTGTAGGCCCTCGAGCGCGACCATCGGTTGCCCACGGCGGGCAACAGGCGACTCAGGTAAAAACCGTAAAGCGCGCGCAGCAGGCGGTTGCGAGGGCGCGAGAACTCGAGCACGGCCACCACGCCGCCGGGGCGAACCACCCGCGCCATTTCGCGCAGGCCCGCCGGTCGGTCCACCAGGTTGCGCAATCCGAACGCGACGGTAGCCAGATCAAAACCTCCGTCGGCCAGAGGCAGGCGCAACGCATCGGCTTCAACCGGCAGGGACGGTTCCACATGCGCCGCCCGGCTTTTGGAGGCGATCTGGGTCAGCATGGCATGCGAGTAATCGAGCGCGACCACTCGCCCGCCGCCCACTTGGCTCAAGCGTCGCGCAAAAGCCAGAGAGAGGTCGCCCGTTCCCGCGCAGACGTCGAGCACGCGCCAGGGGCGGTCGGCGCGGCGCGTGGGCTCGGCCAGCGCCAGAGTTCGCCGCACGGTGTGGTGACGCCAGAGGCGGTCTATCGAAAAACTGAGTACGTGGTTGAGCCGATCGTAGGTGGGAGCGATGGTGGAGAACATGGCACGGATCTGCGAGGCGCGGGCGGAAAGACCGCTGGCCGGGGAGGGGGCTTGTTCCGTTCTTATGTTCGCCGTCGCAGGAGCGACTTCAGCGTGGGAACCAGGCCCCAGGCTTTCTTGAAGGGAGGAAGGGTCTGTTTCCGTGGCCATGCGTTTCCTTCTGGTGGTGGGGGACCTTTTCGGCCCACCCGCGTCTGGAACCCCCGCGTGTGGATTCGAGTTTCATTTTCGTTGCCCCGGCCCGAATTGCAATGAAAGAATGGCCCCAAAAAGACCTTGCCTGCGTTTGTCGTGTAGGCCATGATGGGCCGTCAGGAAAGGCTGAGAGCCGAGTGGAAGACTTCGATGGGGATCGGGCAGAGGGGGCCGTGTGTTTCCTCGAATCGGATCGGGAAGTGTTTCCGGCGGCTTTTCGGTCCTCTCCCCTGTTTTTCGACGCGTTGCGCGTCCGCATTCCATGACAAGAAGGAGAGAAAACCCCATGCGTTCCACTCTGACGGCCCTGGCCCTGATGGCCCTGATTCCACTGACAGGATGTTCCCTCATGACGGAAAAATCCCCCCAACTCGGTCAAAACGCGTATGTTCTGGAAAAAGAAGTCAAGACGGTTGTCAAGGCGGACTATCTGCTTTACCTGCCCGACAACTATGAGAAGAGTCACGAGAAATGGCCCCTGATCCTGTTCCTGCACGGAGCGGGCGAGCGCGGGTCGGACATCAACATGGTCAAGAAACACGGTGTGCCCAAGATCGTCGAAGGGAAAAAGGACTTCCCCTTTGTTGTCGTCTCGCCCCAGTGTCCGACCGACACGTGGTGGAACAACGACACGATTCTGGCGCTGCTCGATGACATCACCGCCCATTACAAGATTGACCGTGACCGCATCTACCTGACCGGTCTGAGCATGGGCGGGTTTGCCACCTGGAGCCTGGCCATTCAGGAACCGCACAAGTTCGCGGCCATCGCGCCCATCTGCGGTGGGGGACAGCCGTTGTTGACTTCTCGTATCAAACACCTGCCCACGTGGGTCTTCCACGGTGCGAAGGACTCGACGGTGCCGATCAAGTCGTCCGAAGATATGGTGAACGCACTGAAGGCCAATGGGGGCGACGTGAAGTTTACGGTTTATCCCGACGCCGACCACGATTCGTGGACCGCGACCTACGACAATCCGGAACTCTACAAGTGGTTCCTGGAGCACAAGCGGCAATAAACAGGCGGTTGTCCGAATTCAGGAAGAATGGAATCGGGGCGCAGGGAGAGTTCTCCCGCGCCCCGGTTTCTTTTTATCCAGAAGGCCACAGTTGAAGCGCCAACGGCGCGACTCGATCGTAGTCTGGGGCAAGCGAAGCGTCGCCCCAGGCTGGTATAGATCGCGCCGTTGGCGCTTTCCATCCGAGTCGTCCCCGGCCTTCGACACCTTCCCGGCCTTCCCGGAACTCCCCTTCCGGGTTTCTTGAATTGGGCGCATTTCGAACGGGTTACTCTCTCAACGACGACATTCAAATTTACGGGCAATCCGGCTCGATCCTTGCGGTCACAACGGCGGGTGGCTGCCGGCATCCTCACAGAGCAGGAAACTGGGATGGTCCTGCGGAACGAACTTGATGGAGCCGCTGGTGCCGGGAGCGACGTGGGCGCTTCCGATCAAATGCCCGTTGCGCGGGTGGGTGGCGATCTTCTGGATGGTTCCCTCGTGGTAGCTGGGCGCCGACGGCCCGGTCGAAATTCCCGCCAGCAATGTTCCTTCCACGCCAATGTAGCCATAGAGACTCCCCATCGTCGAGGCATAGATTGTGACCGGGGAATAGCCCGCGACGACCGCCAGTTCGGAACGGCCGATGATCCCGCCGGTCTTGGCGTGGTTGAGTACCACCATCGTGGCCTGTACTTTAGCCAGATGGTAGGCGCACCTGAGACGATCCGGTTCGATATTGGCGGCGGTTGCCTGAATCCGCTTGAAACTCTCCGCCACGCAATCGTAGGTGTTGGAGGGAGTGGCCAATGCGGTGGGGGTGATCCGGCCGATCCCACTCATGCTGACCACGTTGGCCGATCCGATTCGTCCCTTCTTGGAGGCCACAGAGAGCGTTGAAACCGGAGAGTTTGCATAGAGCCGTTCCAGAACGATCCCCGAGAGTGAAAGCGAAAGAGGGGTGGTGGATGGCGTCGGGGGCGCAATCTGAATGGAGGTTCCCGCATACCCAACCGCAAACGAATCCACGATCGTATCCATTTTAATGGATTGAATGGCCGTTTCCGAGAGAATCAAGCCGATCCAGGTCTTCTTGCCGATAATTCTGGTGACCCCGCTGGGCGCGAGAAGGTAATCAACTTTTGCCTCGGTATAAAGTGTTCCCAGAGGCCCCGTGACCTCGATGCCCGGAATGGTGAGCGGGGCGGTCATGTACAGAGTGCCCGCGGGCGCGTTGGTCGAGTTCCCGTCCGCGTCAAACTGAATCGAGGCCGGAGCGTTTTTCAGGTATTGGATCTTGATGCTCGATGCGCCAGTGGCGCTGTTGACGATAAGGGGCCGGAGCGGATTGGTCGTCACCGTACAGTTTTTGTATTGAATCCGGTAGGCCGGAACGGCCCACGCGCCGGAGGCAAGAAAGAGGAACGCCAGACTCCCGAAACAAAGATTCAGGGTTTTCCATTTCATCGTGATTTCCCCCTGGCCGTAAAATGTGGAATGGAAATTTCGGACTTCCAATTTCTTTTCGGCAGAATACGCCCAGAACTTGAGGGGATTGCGGTTGAAGCGGAAAAAAAGAGGGAAGCGTCTGGTCATCAAGGAAGGACGCCGAATCGCGCCCCGAGTCGGACTCCGGCCCTGATTCCAGGCAATTCTGACAAAAAACAAAGTCCCGTTACAGGTTTTTCGACAGGTTCCTGCGCAGATCCTCGATCTGGTGGGTGGCTTGTTGCAGGGCGGCCTGATTGGAGTCCCCGGGGGGGAGCAGATCCGCCAGGGGTTTGAGGGAAGACTCGACCTGATCGAGCTGGGCCTCGAGATTTCGGACAAACTCGATATAATTCCTGCGCTTGTCGCGCATCTTGAGAAGTTCCAGTTTATAAAAACGCGACCGGTCGCGTCCCTTCAAAATAATGTATTCAATAATGAGCACCACCACGATCAGAACGGCGCCACGTCCGTACAGCATGCCGAAGAGATCCTTGGCGTGGCCCGACCAGACAATCCCGAAAAAGAAGACCAGAATGATCGCCGCGATCAACCAGGTGTTCTTGACCCCACGCGCCGAGTTGCGCTGGCGCCGGCGGCGCAGACGCGCCGCACCGGAAGGCAGGGGGGTGGGAGACGGGGGGAAGAGTTCGGCCATGGAGGAAAACCTGGCGGGTGGCGTTGAGACAGAATCCCGGAAAGAGGGGGTGTACCCCTGACGGCTCACCCGTTTCTTTCGCCGGTGGGGGTATTCTATCCTTGTCGGCCCATTCGGCGCAAGGCCGTTTTCGCCCCTCGCAAACCGCTTGCGCAGAAATGGATCTTTTCGCGGTGGCTTTTTTCCTTGCCAGACGCTCCGGCTTCCGGTAGATATAACCCTTCACGCGGGTCAGCGCGACGCGCGAGGAGCCGCGGTATGGTCCGGAATTGTCAGAAGAAAGGACTCGAGAGGTCATCCTATGGGAAGCATTATTAAGAAAAGAAAGAAAAAAATCCGCAAGCATAAGCTGAAAAAATTGCGCAAGAAGATGCGGCATCGCAAGTAAGACGCGATAGATTCGAAAAGGACGGCGGCCGGGCAGGCAAAGGGCCCGTCAGGGTCGTCGTCCTTTTTCGTCCGTTTTTTTCCCGGGAGTTTTCTTCATTTCTGAAATCCTCGGGGAGGGGTGTATTTGTATCCAACGGTTGTTTCATTGGGTCATCCGGCCTCGGGCTTGGATGGCTTTTTTGTTTTGGGGGAACCCTTCGCCCTTCTCTGTTCGGGGTTTTCCGAACCGGAAGGCCTTCCGGGCGGGTTTGAAACCCGCCCCTACGGATTCCCCCCCTTCTCCAGGCAGGGGGGATGGTTAAAGGTTGGCGTTGGGGGAATCTCCCGGGGGGGCACGGCCGGGGAAGATCGCGGTCGTCCCCTCTTCCCCTCCCCGGACAAATTCACGCCCTGTTGAAAAAAGATGAAAATTCCGTCCACATGAAATACCGTAAAAAGGACCGGCCACCCGACATGGGATAACCAGTCACGTTACCGCATCAAAAAAAGAGAGGAACCTGCCGTGAATTCCCTGTGGTTGATCTTGGGCGCACTGGCGACTTTCGCCGTGGCCTACCGTTTTTATGGGGCGTTTCTGGCCGCGCGTGTCGCGGTTCTCAACGACGATACCCCCACCCCTGCTCACCGCCTGCGCGATGGGGTGGACTACCACCCGACCAACCGTCTGGTCCTTTTCGGTCACCATTTCGCCGCCATCGCCGGGCCGGGTCCCCTCATCGGACCCGTTCTCGCCGCCCAATGGGGGTTTTGCCCCGGCTTTATCTGGATTCTCATCGGCGCGTGTCTGGCTGGTGGCGTTCACGACTTCGTCATCCTGCTCGCTTCGGTCCGGCAAGATGGGGTTTCTCTTCCGAAGATTGCCCGCGACAACATCGGTCCGCTCTCAGGGGTTACCACCTCGATCGCCACGCTGTTTATCACCATCAGCATCCTGGCCAGTGTCGGCGTCGTCGTGGTCAATGCTCTGAGCCACAGCGCCTGGGGGATGTTCACGATCTTGGTCACCATTCCGGCGGCCCTGCTCACGGGCCTCTGGATGTACAAGATCCGCCCGGGTCACATCGCCGAAGCTTCGGTCATCGGGGTCACCATCGTGCTCCTGGGCGTCGTGCTGGGGCAACCCTTCGCCGCAAGCGAGTTCGGACACTATCTCCTTTTCGAGAAAAAAACGCTCTCGGTCGTCCTGCCGATCTACGCCTTCTTTGCGTCGGTGCTGCCCGTGTGGGTGCTCATGTGCCCGCGCGACTACCTGAGTTCGTACATGAAGATCGGGGTTATCGTCGTGCTGGCCGTGGGAATTGTGGCGGCCCATCCGACGCTCAAAATGCCCGCCACCACCTCGTTCGTCAATGGAGGCGGGCCTGTGGTTTCCGGCTCCGTCTGGCCCTTTGTCTGCATTGTCATCATGTGCGGGGCGCTCTCGGGGTTCCACGCACTGGTGGCGTCGGGCACCACGCCCAAGATGATCGGCAAGGAGTCCCACATCCGTTCGATCGGGTATGGCGCCATGTTGCTCGAGGGGTTTGTGGCCGTCACGGCGCTCATCGCCGCCTGTGCCCTCGAACCCGGCGACTACTTCGCCATCAATGTTGCGCAGGACACCCCGGCGCAGCAGGCCAAATACGCCACCCTCGTGGAAACTCAGCAGACGCAGCACCAATGGAACCTGGCGCCCGTCGAACTCACCACTCTCGAGGCGGAGACTCAGGAGAAACTGGCCGGACGCGTCGGGGGGGCCGTGACTCTGGCCGTCGGCATGGCCAAGGTCTTCGCCAGCGTTCCCGGCCTCAAGACCCTCATGGCCTACTGGTACCACTTCGTCATCATGTTCGAGGCGCTCTTCATCCTGACGCTGCTCGAGACCGGAACGCGTGTGGCCCGGTTCGTCTTTCAGGAAACGGTGGCACAGTTCAAGCCGTCGCTGGCCCCCGGCGGGCAGGTCAAGTGGAGCGTCAACATCGTCATGAGCCTGTTCACCTGTTACTGCTGGGGCTACCTGCTCTACCGCGGTAACCTCGACACGCTCTGGCGGATGCTCGGCATCTCGAATCAGCTGCTGGCCACCATTGCCCTCACGCTCGGGACCACGTATCTCCTCAACCACGCGTCGCGAAAGATTTACGCGCTCTGCACCGCCCTGCCCCTGGCGGGGGTTCTGGTCACCGTCACCACCGCCAGCGTCAAGAGCATCGGCATGTGGTGGGACCAGATGGCCACCGCTCCCGCCGAGCAGATTTTCCAGATCAAACTCATGTGTGCGCTCGGTTCGATCATGATTGTTTTGACGGTTCTGATCGTTCTCGACGCCACGCGCCGCTGGATTCAGATCCTTCTACCTGCCGGCGAATCGGCAACCCCCTTCGAGCCGGAAGCCGTGCTGGAGGAACCAGAGGAGTAGGATTCGGGGGACAGTTGCGTGACCTCGGGCGAAGCGGTTTTCCCCCGGCGAGTCGCTACCGACATAAAACCCCGGAATCGGGCGAGAATCTGAACGCCGGATTCCGGGGGTTTGCGTTTTCGAAAACATTCTCAATCGGGAAACGGTTCTACTGAAGCGCCAGGATGGCGTTCAGGCGGGCCTCGAAACAGGCATCGAGACTCAAGACCATCTCGATCGCCGTGCGCAACAGCGCTTCGAAATCGCTCCCCTCGTTGACCACCGGCCCGATCGCCTTCCCAATTGTCTCCAGCGTATTCACGAGCTGGAGGTCGCACGTCTGGACTTCTCGAACCATTGCCTCCGGAATCCGGTCGAACGTCAGAAAAGGCGAGAAGGCATAGGGAACCGAGTGGAGCTTGTCCATCAGCATTTCGATCTTCTGCGCCACTTCGCGCGCGCTCGACAGCGTGTCGAGCTGCTCGGCCTGCACCAGAAAACTTTCGACCGAGAAGATCTGATTCAGAAAGTCTTCCAGAAGGCCCGACATCTGTTTGAGCAGCAGGTCGTCGGCCAGCTTTCGGTCCTCGACACTGGCCAGACCCGGGTACTCCGCCAGGACGGACTGGATTCGCTCGCACACGTCATCCACTTCTACGGGAGTTTGATCAGCCGAATCGTTCACCTGTCGGACCTTTCTTTTCAGGCGGATGGAAGACCTCGCACGGAGTCTGTTGAAGGAAAACCCTGAAGCGCAGGGACAAGAAAAAGCGCCCCTGAAACCTTACGCTTCCGGCGTATTCTACCACGACCCCGTATGGGGGGAAAGTTTTTTCCACACAAAAATCGCGCCATCCGTCTTTCCGTCCGGTGCCTGGCCCTTGAGGCCTCCGCTTTCAGTTCTGGCGTTTCGACCGGGCCGGGTCTATGATGATCGTCCGGTGGGAATCCAAGCTCTGGACCAGACGGGTTCCCGTAATCTCCTTATTCTCCCGCATACAGGAAGGAACGGTTCACTCATGCAAAAGTCTTCTCTGCAATTTCTCGAAACCTTGTGTAACGCGCCGGGACCGGCGGGCTTCGAACGTGAAGCCGTGCGTATCACCAAAAAATATGTGGAAAAGTTCAGCGACGAAATCGTCGGCGACAAACTCGGCTCGCTGATCTTCTCGAAAACCGGCTCGACGAAGAAGGGCCCGGTCGTGTTTCTTCCCAGCCATGTGGACGAAATCGGTTTCATGGTGTCGGGTATCGACAAGAGCGGTTTCCTGACCTTTCTGCCTCTGGGCGGCTGGCCCGACCATGTGCTTCTGGCCCAGCGGGTCAAGGTCATGACGAAAAAGGGGATGCTTCAGGGGATTATCGCCGCCAAGCCGATCCATCTCATGACGGCCGAAGAGTGTAACAAACTGGTCAAACTCGAAAACATGTTTATTGACATCGGCTGCTCGAACGAAGAAGAAGCGGTCGAGATGGGCGTGCGGGTGGGCGATGCCATTGTCCCCGACTCCTCGTTCTCGACCTTCACCAAGACGGTCTTCAAGGAGGGGAAGAAGAAGGGCACGGCCACGCTGGCCATCGGCAAGGCGCTCGACAACCGCGCGGGCCTGTTCGTGGCGTGCGAGGTGATCCGCCGCCTCAAGGAGGAGAAAATCGCGCACCCCAACACGGTCGTCGGCGCGGCCACGACCCAGGAGGAAGTGGGCGTCCGCGGCGCCACGACGGCGGGATATCAGGTGAATCCGGACGTGTGCCTCACGCTCGACGTCTCGATCGCGGGGGATGTCCCCGGTATCAAAAAGAGCGAATCGCCCGTGGGGGTGGGAGACGGGGTTTCTATCTGTGCCTACGACAAATTGATGATTCCGAACCAGGCGCTCAAGGAGTTGGTGATCGAGACCGCCCAGAAGGAAAAAATCCCCCACAAGATCATCACCATGAACGCCGGCGGAACGGATGCCGGCGCCGTCCATAAGAACCGTGAGGGGTGCCCGAGCATTTTCCTCGGCATCCCCACCCGCCACATCCACTCGCACGTGGGGCTCATTGACCTGGCGGACCTCGAGGCGGTCATCAACCTGACCCTCGCGGTCATCAAACGCCTCGACGCCAAAACCGTCGCCTCGCTGACGGCGATCTGAGGAGGAGGGTGATTTGAGGATGGCATTGAAAGAGGAAGGTCTGCCGCAGCCGAAAGTCAGTCGCAGCGAAACCGCAACCCATTTGTCGGGGTGGACCTGTGTGTCCACCCTTTGAAAAGGCGGGGACCGTGGAAAGGCCATCCAGGCCAGTGAACGAGGATGTAAAAGAAAATCGCGCGGAGACGCAGGGACGCGGAGAACCGCTTGGGGCCACAAGAGGCACAGAAGGCACACAAGCCCGAATTTCGGTACTGCGATCTCGCAGAATCTATGTAAGCCACGAACATTTTTCTCGGAAAGCGTCCCCGAGGGGCAATATGGGTTGCGGTTTTGTTGCGTCAGGACTTCTGTATTTCTTTTGGTCAGGGATCGTCAAGAAGGTTTGCTTTGATTCCACAAAACGATGTGAAGATGAACCCGGGTTCCGGATACCGAGTAAAGGGTATCCGGAACCGGAAAGCCGATTCGTTAGGAAACAAATCCGTGCTTCTCAGAAAATGTGAGGGGGGAAAATGACGTTTAAGGAATTCGCGATCTTTTTTATCGCCGTGTTTTTTGCCTGGATTCGGGTCATGGTTGGTCCCACCCTTCAAATTCGGAATTTTTTCATCGGGTTTTTCTTGTGTCTTCTTTTGACCTTGTTGAATTTTCTTATCTATTGTCTCATTATCAAGTGGATGGATTCAATCTTGGAAAGATGTAATAGACGATGAATCTAGGATTCCAGAAGACTCCAAGTTGGTTAAGGTCCATCATCGAACCCATGGTTCGTATTGGCCATTGGTTCGACGATCTTCCGAACATTGATAACAGACCTTGGGGAGGATGTGGTTTATTTGTTTTCTCGTCATTATTGTCATTCTCGGGTTCTCTGTGGTTTTTCTTTCACTATGGGTGGACCTCCATGCTGATCAGTTATGTTCTGCTGTTTCCGTGTATCAGCAGCCCGTTTCTCCTGATCGAATATCTACTTCATCAAAGAGATATCCGGAAAGAACGGGAACGAGAAGAGACCGACAATTCGTCCGATCAGACGGAAGCGGTAGAGAACGAACGAGAAAATAACGGAACGGATGGTGATTGAGGAGGAGTATTCATGGCTCTGGAAGTGGAAAGCCTGGAGTTGGCCATTGAGGCGTTGCGCCGGGCGCTGGACACGGCGCAACGCCATGAGGACACACCCGACGATGCCTTGCGCGAAACCCTTCAGGCCGGTGTGATCCAGAACTTCAAGGTCGCGTACGAGCAGAGTTGGAAGTTCATGCAACGCTGGCTCCGGGAGAACCTGAATGCGGAAGAGGCCAACTTCCCTCGCAGCCGAAAAGATCTGTTTCGCATGGCCGCCCGGCAGGGGCTCGTGAGCGATCCGCTCCCCTGGTTCGAGTTCGCTGAAGCGCGTAACCTGACCTCGCACACTTACGACGCGGGGAAAGCCGCCTCCGGCTACGAAACGGCCCGGCGATTTCTCCCCTTTGTCGAAGAATTCCTGTTTCGATTGAAGGAACGCAATGATTGACCTGCCCGAAGCGTCTCTCGCGGAAGTGCGCCGGATTCTGGCGGCCCACCTGCCCGACGGGTGCGAGGTGCGGGTGTTTGGTTCCCGGGAGCGCCAATCTCCTGATTGGCGTAGTCAAATCCCTCACCCCAAAGGAGAGGGAACCAAAACCGTTTTCGCACCATAACACAAAAACGAAAGACTCGTTTTCTGTCCTCAACCGCGGTTTTCGGGTTGAGAGGGGGTTCTTCGTGACTTTGCGTCTTCGTGTGATTTCTTCCCAAATGTTTCTTTGCGCCTTCCATGTTTGTGCCTTTGTTGAACCGCATTGCACCCTGAAAACCGCAGTTGAACATCCCAACCACGGCTTTCCTTTCAGGCGGGCGAGACGCCCGCCCTCCCAGAAATTGTCCATTTTCAGGGGGAGAAAGCGGTTCCCGGGACCGCCAATCTCCCGATTGGC
>DAOPYU010000011.1:0-24301 GCA_035353095.1 Candidatus Sumerlaeota bacterium
GCTCTCCTGGGCCGACCTGGACCTGCCTTTTCCCACGCCCCCCGACCTGAAGAAAGTGACCCGCTGGGAAATGACCCTGGAACGGCAATCGCCTCGGAACGGTCTGGGAACACCGAATACTCCCTGATCCTTCACATCTGGGACGCCCTTTCAGGGCTTCTACCTATCTTGTGACGTGTTCCACGGGTTCCTTCGGTCACCCACGGCTGGCTTACAAGCCGGCGAAGCACCTCATGGGCACCCCCTCCGGGGGCTGAAAACCGCGACAAAACGGATCTTTTCCAATCCTTCAATCCCAAGATGAAGGATCAAGGCAATACTGCCTGAAAACAGATTGCGATTGACATCCTGAAACCCGAAGGAATAAAAGGGACATGTGTTGTGTCTCATTATAAGTTTTTTGTAATTCCCGAATTCAATCCAGAAGTCATGCTAGAGGGGGTTCTCATGATGATTCGCCCGATTCTGCTCGTCTTACTGCTCATGTCAGGCATGGGGTCCGCCCCGTTTGCCCAGGAGGTCCGGTCAGCGGTCCCAGCACCGGGGACCTCCACCCGGCCAGCGGAAACCTCGACGGTGGTCTTTGTACCCTACGAGAAGGCTCAGGGACCGGATCTGACCGGGGGGCAATCGGTTCTGTTGCCCTATGCCGAGTTTTTGCAATTGAAAAAGGCGCAGGCCGCGGCCGCACCAACCTCGGCCACCCAGCCCCGGGCGGCCATCGCGCAATCGAAATTCGAGGGTTCCATCCAGGATTCCGCCGCCCGGTTTTCCGCCGAGTTCACGGTGGACGTACTGGCCCGGCCCACCGATCGCCTGCAAATCCCCCTGCCGATCGAAGGCGCGTCGGTCGAGACGGCGGCGGTGGAAGGTCCCAGGGCCTCACTGGCGCCACTGGCTGGAGAAGGAACCGGCATGACCCTGCAAGTCGAAGGCGAAGGACGCCGGGTGTTGCGCCTGCAACTGGTGGTGCCAATCCGTACGCAGGATGTTCTGAGCCGACTCGAGTTCCGGGTGCCCCCTGCCGCGGCTTCTTCGCTCCTCTTGCGTCTCCAGAACCAGTCGGTCGTTCTGCAGCCGGACGCGGAGACCCTGCCCGCCACCCTGGAATCAACGACAAACACACCGGGTGGCGGCGCCGAAATCCGCGCCGCCTGCGGCTCGCGCAGCCGCCTCCTGCTTCTCTTCCGGCAGACCGCCCGCCCCACGCAGGATCAAGTCAAAACCCGCCTGGCCGTTGAGGAGGAAATGCGCTTCACCGTCACCGCCCGGCAGGCCGGCAGCCGGACCTCCGTAAATGTGCAAGTCCTTTCGGGCCAGACCGACGCCGTAACCTTTTCCGTTCCCTCGGGCACACGGTTGCTGAGCGTCTCGGGGCCCTTTGTCAAGGACTGGTCCGTGGCGGGAAACACCCGTCAGTGCAAAGTTCAACTCATGCGCCCCCTGATGGAACCCTTCTCGCTGGTTCTGGACGCACAGAACGATACCACATCGGGCAGTGAACCGACCTCGGCCACGAGCCGCCTGACCGTCCCGGAATTCCGCTTCCCGGACGCGGCCCGCGAATCGGGACGTATCGCCGTGTTACCCGATCCGGCGCTGGCCATCTGGACCGAACAGACCGACGGGCTCGAAGTGGTCTCCGCTCAGGGGGAGAAAATTCCCGGCGCAAAGGCCTTCCGTTTCTCGCAACCCGGCTGGAAGCTGGTCCTGTCCCGAAAAGCCACCCCCGCGCACGTACGCAGCGACAGCACCCTGCTCTACGAGGTCACGGACAGCCTCATCCGCCTGAAGACCCGCCACCAGCTGGCCATCAGCGGACGCGAGATCTACAGCGTCACCCTGAAGATTCCCCAGAATTACGAGCTGCGCGATGCCGGGCCCTCCCAGGTGGTGTCCGGATTCCGCAATCAGGGCGACCGGGTGGAGATCATGTTCCGGGGGGAACAAGCCTCTTCTTGCACGATTACCCTGAATCTCCAGCGCCCCCGCGCGCGGGAAGACGAACCGATGCGTCTCGAACCGGTCAGTGTGGAAGGGGCGGAGGAAGATTCCGGCTATGTCATCCTGGCGGCCCCCGAAGCGCTCAAGGTGACGGAGAAACGGGTCGCCAACCTGGAAGCCGTGGACGTCCGCAACCTGCAGAACCGCTCTGCCCGGACTCTCTCGGAAGGACTCCAGGGAACGCTGGGGTACCGCTACTTCGCGCGGGACTTCTCGGGTGAGACCGCCATCGAACGCCAGCGGACCCGCCTGACCTGTCAGACCTCACGGCTTGTCACGATCACGCCGTCGCTCCTGAAAGCCGATACGACTCTCGACTACCAGGTGGATTTCTCTCCCCTGGACGAATTCCTCCTGCGGCTTCCGGCCTCGGCGGGACAGGATGTCCGAATCGAAGGCGCGGACATCAAGGAAAAGAATCGAGCCCAGACCGCCGCGGGCGACGACTCGCTGACCACATGGACCGTCCGCCTCCAGCGCAAGGTCATCGGAACCTACAAACTGAATGTCTCGTTCGATGTGCCGCTGAACGGCGCCGAATCCGGAAAGACTCAGAAGGTCTCCGTTCCGGTGGTGCGGGCGGCCCGAGTCGCCCGGGAAACCGGTTATGTCGCCGTTTCGCGCGGGGAGAATCTCGAGGTCCGCGTGGCCCAGTCCGACGGACTCGAGCCCCGCGACATCAAAGAATTGCCCCCGACACTTACGAACGCCTTCCTCGGTTTTCAATACTACGATCCGGCACGACAGAATCTCGAACTCGAGTTTGTCCGTCACGAACTGGAGGGGGTCCTGGGGGCCTTGATCCAGCGCATGCACATCGAAAGCGTCCTGAACGACCAGGGCCAGTTGATGCACCGCGTCTATTTTGAAGTGCAGAACAACCGCGAACCGTATCTGGTCCTGAAACTGCCGGAACAGCAGGAAATCCTCGGGGCGTTCATCCGGGGGACATCGGTCCGTCCCACCATCCGTCAATCCGACAAGATGCGGCTCATCGAGTTGAGCAAGTCTCAGACCCAGGGGGAAACCTTCCGGGTCCAGCTGGACTTGCGCGAGAACCTGCCGGGCGGTCCCCTCGGCCTGTCCGGGAAGGTCCATTTCACCCCTCCTGAACCGCAGGGGATGCCGGTTCTGCAGTCCACCTGGGTCCTCTACCTGCCCAAGAAGGATTTCGCGTATGTCGGCTTCAAGGGCGCGATGCGACTGGAAACCGGGGATCGGGAACCCTGGATGGTCGAGGCGCTGGAATACTTCCTCAACGACACGCCGGTGCGAATTGCCGGCGGGATCGCCCAACAGGCGGTCAAACCCTCTGTCCAACAGGCGAACATCAATTACAACACGGACGAAAGCCCGGATGAAAAAGCCCGGCGGATGGGCGCCGATGCCCTGGTGATTCCCTTGGTCAAAGACGGTAAGCAATTCGTCTTCGCTCGCGTCAACGGCGTGGGGGATATTGTGGTGAAATACTGGAAGCTCAAGCCGTTGGTTGTCCTGCAGGGCCTTCTGGCCCTGGCAGTCCTGGCGCTGCTGGGGACGGCCGGGTTCCGTCTGAAAAGCGGATGGGTCCCGGTTGGAGCCACGATCATTTTTTTCCTGGCCGCCAGTCTGACAAGCGACCTGACCGGTCGTCTGTTTGCCACCGCCCTGGCCGCTTCCGGCCTGCTGACGCTGTTCGTTCTGGTGAGGTATCTGTATCGGGAAATCATTCGGGAGAAGAACCGGCTGGCCGCCCAACGGCAAGCCACTCAAGAACCGGAGAAGAAGGGGGTCTGAACCCGTTTCCCCCCTGCGTGCCGTTCCCGGCCGCTCCATATCCGATTCGATGGGACGAGTGATATCATGAGACGCGTTGTTCTGACTCTCCTTTCTCTGTTTCTTTCGATAACGGGCCTGCCGGCTCAAGCGCCCGTGGGACAGGATCGCCCGGTTTCTCCGGGCTCGGACTTTCCTGTTGAGATTCTCTATGTGCCCCGTGGGGATCTGCCTCACGCCCCGGGATACTCGAAAGAGGGCGCTTTTCTCCCCCTCGGGGAGATTCTGAAACTGGCCGCCCAAGCCCAGGCGCAACCGGTTCTCGCGGAAAAAGAGAACGGCGGATTGACCATTCCGCAGATCCGTCTGCAAGGAACATTCGAAACAAGCGGCACGCAGGCCTCGGCGCCGGTCCTGACACTCTCCGGAGAAATCGAATACCGGATGCAGAATGCCCAATGGGCCGCCGCAGCGGTGGATACGGGTGTCCTCCCCTGGACGGCGCAGACAGCCTCGACTTCTCAGACCGTGGCGCTGGCACGAGTCCAGGGCCAGACCTATCTGTTCTGCAAAGGCCCGGCTCAGGGAAAACTGGCGGTGCAGGCCCGGATCGCGGCTCCAGACCGAACGGTCCGGCAGACATTCGAGTTCGGCCGCTTCCACGCTCCCTGTCGTATTGAACTGGATCTGGGCACGGAAACACGCCTGGTTCAGGCGACCGAACCGTATTTTATCGAGAACGCTTCTGCCGTACCCCAGACGCCCTCGCGCGTGATTCTCCTGCCGACCCAGAACAAGGCCGTCTCGGTCCTGCTGGATCGCCGGGTCTCGATCCAGACGTCCTCGAGTCTCCAGGTTCAGTTGCAACGCCGGATTGCCGTTCGCGCAGGAGGATTGGAAGTCCGGGACCGTCTGTTTCTGAAAGATCGCTTCCAACCCGACGTTCCCCTCGAATCGTCCCTTCCGGAAGGTCTGGAACTTCTGAATGTCAACGCTTCGCCATCCGTGAAAACGGAAGTCGTCGAGGGAAAACTCCGTTTGACCCCCCGTGAAGAATTGAAAGCCGTGACGGTCGAGACGACGTTTTCCGTTCACCTGACAGACCGGAAGGCGCTCCTGAATACCTGGAAATTCCCGGCATTCTCTGAATATGCCGAACTCAAGTTGCACGACTCATCGGAAGAAGCCGTCGTCCTGGAAGAGTCGGAAGCGGCAGGTTCCTCGACCCTGTTGCTCGCGTCGGCAGTGAACACCCATGCCGATTACTTCTGTTTCGGTCCCTTGCCGCCGCTCCACGTCGCCGTGGTCTCCAAACGGAAGATCCAGCCCCCCGTCGTGGCCGGGCGCCTCACCCTCAACCGCAGCGAGGCAGAAGCCCACTATACGATTTATCTTCAAGGGCATACCCGGACCGATCTTTCCCTGACTCTGCCGGACGGCTGGGTCTCCCAGGAAATTCAGGCATTCCGGCAACAGGAAAAAGTGCCCGAGGAGAAGATTGCCCTGAATGCCGTCCAGACCCAGGGAAACGACTGGCAATTGAGCTGGGACCCCGCGCATATTCCCAACCGAATCGAGTGGAGCCTTCACCGTTCCGGGGCGTGGGGAGTCCCGGAAACCGAAACACGGCTGGACTTTCCCCTCCTGACATTCCCGGAGGGGCGTCCCTCCCGCTATGAAATCAATCTGTCATGCTCGCCGGTTCTGGATGTACGAACGGAAAACCTGTTGGACCTCGCCCTTCTGCCAGTGGCGATTCAACCCGACTTCGCGATTTCAAACAGGGTCGCGGCCAATCAGAACGCCAGTTCTTCTCACAATCCGTTAAACGCAAATGCGTCTCAGAACAGCCCCGGAACAAACAGCGACAATCGCCAACCTCAGGCAGCGGCCCAGGCGCCTCAAAGCGACACGGGCGTCCCACCCGTGAACCAGGCCGTACAGACAGGCGCGCCGGATGCAGATCCCGGGAAATCCTTCAGCCATCAGGTCTTCCGAGTCCAAGGCGCTCATCCGACCGGGACCCTGGTTGTAAAAGGTCGCCCGGCCGATGTCCAGGCGACCGTAGCCGAAGCGCTTTCCATTGACGAGGATCAGGCCAAGGTACGCGCTCTGATTCAATTTCATGTCCGTTTTGCGCCAGTGGACACCTTTCAGTTCCTCCTGCCCACTGGAACGGAGCGGATTGTGCGGATTTCCGGAGACGAATTGCGCGAGCAGAATTGCGAGACCACACCGGAAGGCGACCTGTGGACGGTCACCACGCAGAAACAAATGACCGGCGACTATGCGCTCACGGTCGAGTGGCCCCTGCCCGGAACTCCCACAACGGACGCGCTCCAGGCCCCGGAAATCCGGATTCCCCGCGTCTCCTCGCAACGCGGTTTCCTGCTTCTGGAAGGATCGGAAACCCTCGAACTCGAAATGAAGACCTCCGGAGTCACGGAAGCGGACATGGCCGAGTTGCCCCCGCTTCCCTGGACCAGTCCCCACCGGATTCTGGCGGTGTACCGGTATGTGGCTCCCCCGTTCAACCTCACGGTTCAATCCCGCAAACACCCGGCGACCCCACCCCTGAGCGCGCTGGTTCTGGAAAGCAATCTCACCACCGCCCTGGACCCTCTGGGGATGCGGGTGACACAGGCGCAGTACACGGTTCTGCCCACCAGCAATCCGCAATTCTTCGAAATCCGGTTGCCCCGGAAGGCCTCGATCTGGTCCGTCCTGGTGGATGGAACCGGGGTCAAACCCGCGCGCCGCGAGGGGGAAACGGGAGAGCCAGTCTTTCTGATTCCCCTGCCCGCCGTCCAGACCGATACCAAACCCTGTCAGGTGAGTCTAATCTATCGGGAAGAAACCCAGCCGTTGAAGAATTCCTCCCACCTGAACCTGACCGGGCCGGTCTTGCCGGTACCGATCAACAAGTCTTCCTGGAAACTCTATCTCCCCAGGGGATTCGAGTACCTGGCGTTCGACGCCGGTCTCGGAAAGTTCGAAACCGAAACGCTCCCCATGGCGCGTTTCCTGCGCGAAGCCGATTATCCGAAGAAAATCCTCTTCCCCCAGTGTGATTTCTCCAAGATCATGCCGTCCCTCCTCATCGGTTCAAGTCTCGTTTTGTTGATAACCGGGATCTATTTTGTGAATCGGAAAAAGAAACAGGAAGGGACTCTCTGGACAGAAAAGAAGGCGATTTTGTCTCTGGAATCCGGGGAAACAGATCAGACGACCGTTTCGGAAGAGACGGCGACACCTCCTCCCCTCCCCCCCACTCGCAATACACAACCCCAGAATCACGGTTGCCTTTCCAGACTCCTCCCCTGGCTCATTATCCTGGTTGTCATAGGAGTACTGTCCCTGATCGCCACCCCCAATTTTCTGGAGAGTCAGACACGCGCAAAGGTCAGTCGGGTCCAGAGCGACCTGCGCTCGGTGGTGACGGCGCTGGAAACGTACAATTTGGACAACAAAGGGTATCCGGAAAAGATCGAAGCGCTCTGGCAGGGACAGGTCGCCTATTTGAATTCCGCTCCGACCGATCCGTTCGGAGGTGAGAGTTTCTCGTCCAGCAGGGGGTATGGAGAAAATACACGACTGAGGTATCTGGCCGGCGCCGAAGCGTACCGAAACGCTCTGTCGGCAGGACTGATTCAACCGGGCGAAAAAGTACCGTCCAAAAAATTCTACCTGCTTTACAGTTTTGGACCGGACGGCGCGGATGATCGGGGATCCATTCTCTACGATGCGACAAATGGAACCGTCAGCCGGGGAGATATCGTAAAAATTGGTGGAGATTCCCACTCCACCGCCTGGGCCGACTCGAAAGAGCAGAAGAAATCGGTCCGATCATCCAAACCGCTTGGTGGAGGAGAGATATCCCGGATCGTGGGTGGTCCCTCTCTGGGAGACAAACTGGCCTACGACAGTTCAAACGGAACCAGCAGTGCCGGAGATATTTCCATGGGGACAGAAATAGCCAACGGGAAACATTCCGAAACGAAGGACGCCTCCAGAAAACCGGCTGCCACACCGCCCCCGGCCCCAACGCCTCTGCCCCAGGCGGCCACCGCTCCGGCAACGCAACCGCTCCGGGCCGACGCAGACCAGGCGGCACTGGAGCTGGGAGTCCCGGAACAGGTGGATTATTCGATGATCACTCCTCCCCCAGGCCAGTCCGCTCAGGAACAGGAAATGGCGCCGGGTCTTGTCGGCGCAGACCTGATTCGAGGACGGGAATCGAAGGAGGGGTACCTGCGGCAATTGGCCGCGGGTGAGAACGAAGAAGAGGCCTCCCAGAAACCACAGGGGAAACCCGCAACCGCCGTCCAGCGACAAAGGGGTCTGCTCTCGTTGGCCATCAACCTTCCCGTCGGTGGAACACCCAAGACCTTCAGTCTGCCCGGCACGATGGAATCCGTCAAGGTCCGCCTGATGGAGGAAAAGTCCTTCCTGTCAGTTCGTTTCCTGATGTGGGCAGTGACCAGCCTGACACTGTGCGCGCTCTGGGTGTTCAGGCGCCGGGCCTATCTGCCCACTTTCCTCGTCCTTTTCTTATTGGCTCTGATCGTGCCGGTTCTGTGTAACACGGCCTGGGTCGTGTTCTATAACACGGCCTTCAAGGGGGTGTTGACGTCCCTCATCGCTCCCCTGCTGAGTCACCTCCTGCGCAGTTGGAACTCGATTCGTTCCCTCAAAACGCCAACGGTCTCCCTGCTGTTTCTGGCCCTTCTGCTTTCAGGGACGGGAAATGGATCGGTGGTCGCCCAGACTCCCCCCCCCCAGGCCACTCCGCAACAGGAAGCAAAAACCATAACCGCACCCGGACAGGGAACGCTTCCGATCGAGGACCCGACGGTTCGGGTCCTCGTGCCCTACGACCCGGAAAAAATTCCGAATCTGGCCGCTCTGCGAGGCCAATCCGACAACGCCCTCCTGGCCTTCATCAGCAAGTCCGCCTTTGCCCGGTTGTGGCAGACTGCCGAAACCGCCGGAACCTCCCACCCTCTGCTGAGTGGAACACCGATCCTGACCAGCCTCGAAATCTCAACCGCGCTCGATCCCGAGCAGTCTCTGGTGCGCGGCTCGTTTCGGTTACTGGCGGCCAACCGCTCCGAAACGCCAAGGAGCCGAAAACTCCTGATGCCGACCCTGCTGCTCGGCCAATGGCAGGCCTCTTCACCCGGCGCGGTTCTCGAAACTTCTCCGTCCGGGTTGATCCTGAATCTGGCGCCCCGCTGGTGCGGAACGGTGACCGCGGACTTCACCCTGCCGTGTCAGATCCTCGGGGGAGGCGGTTCGATGGAACTGCTGCTGCCCGAGGCATTGGGCGTCTGGCAATTCTCCCTACCCTATCCGACCGCGCAGGTGGACCTCAGCGGCGCTCCGGGTGAAAAGAACGGCGTCTGGACCCAGGAACATAAAGGCGGCAAAACCCTTCTGAAAACAGCCCTGAAAGAAGGGCGCCGAACGCTCCGCTGGAAGTCCTCAACCGCCACCGGAACGGGATCGCCCGGAACAGCGCACACCGCAACAGCCTGTAACGTTGAGATCCGGACGACCTGGATCTGGAACCACCTGGCCGGCGCGGACTGGAATACCACACTCGACCTCACGCCACTCGAACCGGGAAGCCTGCTGCCGGAACGAATTCTGTTCACACTGCCCCGAGGCCTGCACCTGTACGATGCGCAGGGAGAAGCGCTGCGGAAAGTCGCGGTTGAACCCGGTGATACCCAGTCGAGTCCCACCCGGCAGATGACGCTGGAATTGGTCCCCGCTCCCGCGGCCAAAATCCAACTGACCGGAGTGGTCTTCAATGAACCGTCCAATCCCGACTGGCTCATCGCTCCCCTCCAGCCGATCGGACAGACCCGGGCAACCTCGCATCTCAACCTTGAATTCGATCCAGCCCTCACGATTCTGGCCTCTCAGGTCACCGGATTGGAACGCCAGCCCGCCTCCAGCACACCCGAAACTCGGGTGGTCCAGAACTACCTCGCCACAGGTGCAGACTGGCAGGCCCGGCTGAAACTGGCGCCGGCCCGGACGGAGTACAAGGCCTCAATCGAGCATTTTGCCATTCCACTGGACGGTTTCCTCCGGCAGGCGGCGCAAGTGACCCTGACCCCCATAAAGAACTCCCTGCGACGCTGCTGGCTCGAGGTTCCCGCCCAAACCCGTGTGTCGGCTCTGGACGGAGAACGCCCCTTCGACTGGTTTCAGTATGGGAACCGGGTGTTGGTGACGTTCGATCCCCCGCTCGAGACCGCGACCCCCCTCAAGTTGTTTGCGACGTCGGAAATCACGTCGTCGGCTCAGATCGAGTTGGGGACTTTCGTACCCGTGGAAGCGACGGAAACACACCAGACCGTGGTTCTCTCGGTACCGAACGATCAGGAACTGATCGAAACCGCCTTGAACGGCGCCTCCCCCCGCCCCATCCCGGAAAGCGATACCGCCCTGTCCCTGAAACTCCTTCCGGTACCCGAATTGTCCCAGGGGACTCTGCGCGGGTATGAACGGACCGGCTCCAAACCGCTGCGATTGGGTCTGCGACCGATTCAGGCCAGCGTGCTCAATCAGGTTCACAATGTGGTGACGTTCAGCGAGGGACTTCAGAAGACCGACTGCAATGTGGTGTCGAATCCCCGGAAGGGACAGGTCCGCAGGATCGAGTTATTCCTCCTCCTGCCCAAACCGGACCCCAGTCTGGCATCGCGCCTCCAGACCTCGGGGCCGATCCGTCAGGTCACGACGCATCCCATCTCGGAACGTCTCCTGCGCGTCGAAGCGGAACTGGAACACCCGTACTCGGAACCGTTCCAGATCGGCTTTTCCGTGGACCAACCCGTCTCGCCCGAAGAATACGGCAATGCGTCGGCTCTGATCTTCATCCCCGCCGTAGCCGAAGGTTCCCGGACGTTTCTGGTCCTGCGCCGCGAGTTCGAAGGCGACCTTTCGCTTCGAGAAGGCGTACCCGCACAGACGGTGGATAGTTCGAAAATTGTCTGGCCCGCTCCGTCAACCGGCCCGCAGCCTTCCGACAAACCGTATGAACTTCTGGGAGTGCTGCGCGATTCCCCCGCGCTTCGACTCGAACGCTATGCCCGAACGGAGGCCCTGCGCGCGGTGGTGGAACTGGTACGCCAGCGGACCCAGGTCCGCAAGGACGGACTTGAACGCCACGAACTGCGTGTCGTCCTTCAGAATCGTTCCGAACAGTTTCTCTCCATCGCCTTGCCCTACCCCTCCGAGCAGGTGGAAATCTACCAGACCCTGGTGGCCGGACGGGCGGTGAAGACCACCGTCCAGCCGGAAAAAGACAAGACCATCCTGCTGCTCCCGCTTATCCGAACCGGTCTGCTTGATCCGGAACTGGTCGTCCGGGTCGCCTATACCGCCCGGACGGGGATTCCGGTTGAAAAATCGGGCAAACGTCAGCAACGGGTACCGGAAATTCTGGGCGGGATTCCGGTGGGGCAATCCGTTCTGGAATTGATGCTGCCCCCCCATTTCGATTACGAGAACTTCAAGGGCTCGCTCAAACCGGTGGATCTGGTGGACATTGAAACCGAGGATCTGCTGCGCCAGACCCGCCGGGTGGAAAAGCTTTCGGAAATTCTTCTGCAAAAACAAGATGAGCAGACAAAGATGAAAGCCCTGCCCAAACTGCTCTCGCTCCAGCAGTCGCTCTCCTCGCGTTCCACCACGCAGAAGCGGACCAACGAGGCCTACAATGTCCAGGTCAACGCCCAGAAGGGGGGACTGAATAAATTCGGGAAAGATGTGGCTGTTCAGCAGGAATCCCTCGCCAAGGAACGGCAGGAGGCCATGAGCGAAACGGAAAAGTCAGTCGAGCAGTTGGGCCGCAATGTCCAGATGCTCAACGAAGCCATCCTGCCCCAGACGGCCGCAAACCAGCCGGGCATGCAACAGATGCCCCAACCCCAGCCTCAGGCTCAACCGCAACCTTCGCTTCCCACCGCGTCCCAGGAACCCCCGGAAACGCCCCCCGTCACATTTCCCTCGATTGGCGACACGGTGTTTGCCTTCCGAACACTTCAGGGGACAGGCGAGGTGACCTTCAAGTTCACGGATCAGGAGAGCGCCCGCAACCGCTGGGATGGGCTGTTTGTGCTGGGCGCCACGATTCTGGCTTTCATCCTGGCCCTGTGCGCGCCCGCCCTCCTGGCGAACACGCACCGGCTGGTTCTGGCCCTGATGGCCCTCTCCCTTCTGGCCATCCTCTTCCGTTTCGGATGGGATCTGGCCATCCCCCTGTTTGTGATCCTGATCTTCGTCGAGCGGTTTCAGAGAAAACGGGTACCTGGTTCGCGACCATGAGAAGAGACGCGAACCATCCACCCAGAAAAACGCAGTTGAAGCGTCCCTGCCGCGGCCTTCCTCATAGGCGGGCGAGACGCACGCCCTCCATGAAATGCCCATTTTGATGGGGAAATCGTGACTCCCGGAACGCCAATCTCCTGATTGGCGTAGTAAAATACCCCCTCACCCCAGAGGGTGACTGAGGCGAAACCGTTTTTGCCCCATAACACAAAAGACTCATCTTCTGTCCACAACTACGGTTTCTACGTTCACCAAAACAAGAAGCCGGATTACCGGATACGGCCTGAAATCAGCCATATCCGATCAATCCGGTTTATCTTTGTGTTTCTACGGAACCCTATTCCGGGCTTGGGGATAAATTCCGAAACGGCGGAAATACCCCAGGCCCCAAATCAGAAACCCTATTTCGTCGGCTTTTCCGGCTTGTCCGGCTGCGCCGGTTTTGCGGTATAGCCCCGGCTGATGGACTGGCGCATGTCGGTGTCCGACATGACATTCTTCATGTTGTAATAATCCATGACTCCCAGTTGCCCGGAACGGAACGCCTCGGCAATGGCCTTGGGCACTTCGGCCTCGGCTTCCACCACCCGCGAGCGCATCTCCTGCTCGCGCGCGCGCATTTCCTGCTCGGCGGCCACGGCCATGGCGCGGCGTTTCTCGGCCAGGGCCTGCGCGATTTCCTTATCGGCTTCCGCCTGGTCAATCTGCAGCTTCGCACCTATATTGATCCCCACATCCACGTCGGCGATGTCAATGGACAGGATGCTGAAGGCCGTCCCCGAATCCAATCCCTTGGCCAACACCGCCTTCGAGATCATGTCCGGGTGCTCGAGCACTTCCTTGTGCGATTCGGCTGAACCGATCGCGCTGACAATCCCTTCGCCGACGCGAGCGATCACGGTTTCTTCCGTTGCGCCCCCGATCAGGCGGGAGATATTCGCCCGAACCGTCACGCGCGCCTTGGCCCGCAACTGGATGCCGTTTTTCGCCACACCGTCAATGGTGGTCTTGCCGCTGGCCGGATTGGGACAGTCAATCACCCACGGCTTGACGCTCATGTTCACGGCCTCGAAAACGTCGCGGCCCGCCAGGTCAATCGCGCAGGCTTCATCCAGCGTCAGTTCGATACCGGCGCGATGCGAGGAGATCATGGCGCGCACCACACGGTGAACGTTTCCTCCGGCCAGGTAGTGACTTTCGATCTGGCGCCGTGTGATGGGAATACCGGCCTGGGTGGCGTTGATCATTTCCTCGACGATGACAGCGGGCGGCACCCGCCGGAACCGCATGAAAATCATGTCGAGCATTCCGACCGGGGTCTTGGTGGTCAACGCCCAAACCCAGAGGCGAATGGGAAAAAGCCAGAGGAACAGCCACAGGAAGATCATGACACAGAAAACGGAGGCTGCCAGAACCCAGGGAAAATTTTCGTCTCCGACCAACGCACCCGCGGATGCGATCGCAGAGTTTACGGTGTTCCAGTTCATATGACACGCTCCTTCACCCGGAGAAAGATCCCATCTATCCGAAATAATCGAAACGAGGGGGAAAAGCACTTCGTACACAAACCATCTGGATACATTTCTATCCGAGCCACTCAAATGAATCAAGACATTTCCCCCAGATCCCCGTTTTCCGGAAGAAGGGGGGACGAGCAGGTTCCGCCGGACCCTCGCAATGCAAACGGGCCGTCCAGACTGCTGGACGGCCCGTTTACGTTCAGGAGGATGCAGCGGAGTGCAAGTTACTTTCCGGCCGGATCAAGCAGCCACTGATCGAACCCGTAAGCATTGGCCGGGACATTCAGCACATCTTCACCATTGGCCAGTTTTTTCGCCGTGGTGACTTCCTGGGGCGCCTTGGCATCGTCCATCGAATACACCTGGAAATGAGGCGTCATCAAAACCACGATTTCCTTCTCACGCTGGGTCCTGGAGGTCTTTCCGAAGAGATACTTCCCGACATACGGAATATCCACGAGGTAAGGCATCCCGATAGTCCCATCCACCATCGAAGTGGACTTGATCCCACTGATGGCCAGAGGGACTCCGTCGCGGGCGACCAGACTCGACGTATAATTCCGGTGCGAAATAATCTGTTCGCCGCTCGGCGTGCTGCCATTGAGGCTGGCAACATGAAGATTCACGGCGACTTCAGCGGATTCCAGACCGATGATGGGACGCAGACTCAGATCCACCCCTTCTTTGCCCTGCTGGTCGTAGGTCACATCCCGTCCCCCGTAATTGGGGGTATGAAGCGCGACAGCCCCATTCTGGCTGCTGCTGTCAAAGTTCACCGTATTCGCGGCTGTCAGCGAAGCGGGCGTATTGACCTGGCTCGGCTCCGTCGTGTTGAAGGTGATAATCCCGCTGGTGTTGCTCAGCGTCCCCACCGCGCCACTGGCGATCGAGAGGCTCGAGTGGGTCATGAGACGCGCATGTCCTTTGGTGGCCATGAAATCCACCCACGCCGTGGTGGCGGTGAAGTTGTAGGAACGGAAGTTTCCCCAGTCCTGAAAAGCCTCGGCGGGCGTGTTGGCCAGATCGGACCCATTCACGTCCCACGCGATGAAACGGAAGAGATTCTGACCCGGTCCGTTCTTCCATGCCGCAAAATCGAATCCGGCGTTCAGGTCGTCGGATGAATCGGCTTCATAAATCTTCGTGTCCAGGGTCATCTGGCTGATCGGAATATCCACCGCGCCGATCCCCACCTTGGGACTGGTCACCAGCGGAGCGATGTTCGGCTGGTCGTAGAAGAGAACGGCATTGTTGGCATCGTCAAAAGCACGCACCCGATCGGGTGTGGAATGGAATGCCAGCAGTTGTTCGATGGCACGGGCGCTGCGATTTTTGGCCTTGTAGTAGTACTTCCAGGAACCGTCTTTCACCTCGGTGATCCCGGCCCGGTCAATCATCTGGAAAGTCTTGACCAGATACGGAAGTTGAAATTCGGGACAGACCACCACGAGGTAGCGTTTCCACTTGCTCTGGTCGTCGGTGATCTGGCCGGTGGCCGGATCTACCTTGTACCAGAGGTTGTCGCAGTCGCCCCCTTCCTTGCGGCAGATGGTACGGGCCAGCCCGCGCAGTTCGCGACAGCTGGCATTCTGCAGAGGGATCACGGCGGTGACGAAGTTGTTGATATTGGCTTTCTGGTTTGTGCGCAGGACCTTGACGGTTCCGCTGTTCATGTCCAGATTGATCTGCTCGTCCTGCATCAGGTAGTCGTCCACGCGGCTGTTAGTCTCGCCGGTCGAGAATCCCGGCTGAGGACTGGCATCGGAATTGATCGCCACGCCCGCCGCATAATCGGGCTGATAGGCGGACGCGCTGGCCGCGAACAAGGCCAGCAGAGAAATCAGACCCGCCCGAGAGAGTGCTTTCTTTATGGTCATGAGAAAATCCTCCTTTATTCAATTCAAGTTGCCTCAGAACGAGGTCGGCACACTCACGGGGCGGGAACAACGGTGACGGACTCGCCGGCGATCTGCTTCGCCAGTTGATCGTCTCCCGCCTTCTTGTTGCCTTCGGCGCCCAGCAGGGAAGGAGAAATGGACACCACCACCGTGGACTCCTTGTGGATGTTCGTTTCACCCCCGAACAGATACCCCACCACCGGCAGAGACCCCAGGAAGGGCGCCTTGCGCGTGTCCTTCAGAACCGTGATGCGATTCAGCCCGCCCAGAACCACCTCCGAGCCATTTTTGACGGAAACTTGCGAGACCTGCTTGACCGTGTCGAGAGCCGGATACCCTTTGTCGTCATAGCCGATGAGGTTGGTCAGCGAGACATTGGCGTCCAGAATCGTGGTCTCATCCCCGACGGTCGGGGTCACGGAAACCTCGACTCCCGTCTTGGCATGAATCGTCGTGCCGGGCAGGGTGGCCACCTTGCCCTTGACGTCGCGGTCGGGGGTGATGACAACCTTGTCGAACGCGACGGAGGGAGTGGCGTTCGGGGTGTTGTTGACCGCGTAGATGACGAACTCATCCATCGCGCTCAGCACGGCGGGAATGCCGGTCGAGGCCACAGCCCGCGTGTTGACCAGCGTCCGGGCCTTTCCCTTGGAAACCAGAAAGTCAAAGTAAGCGGAGGGGTAATCCAACTGGGTCCCCCGCAGGTTGGAGTGATTGGACGCGCTGCCATAGTACGCGTTGTTCAGATGCTGGCCTCCCGCGGTGACCACGCCCAGCGTTTTACCCGGGCCATTCTTCCAGGCCTCGAAGTCCAACCCCATCTTCATGTCGTTGTTGACATCCATTTCGTAGATGTTGACTTTCATTTCCACCTGCCGCAGGGGTTGATCGAGTTCCTGCAGTTTGGTGTTGGCCTCGTCAAAACCGCCCTTTGCGTCATAGATCATGACCGAATTGGTCTGGACGTCGGGCAACAAGGCTCCCCAGTTGTCCATGTGCATGGCAATGATGTTGCGCAGTTGCGCATTGGAGATGTCGCGGTGCCGCATGCGGTAAAAACCGTAGCTCGATCCCGGAGCGCTGGCAATAAACGGACGATCCACGTCCCTGGCCAGTTGCCGCAGCGACGGCAACTGATACTCGGGACAGATCACCACCAGGAACCCGCTTTTCCCATCGGGATTCAGGAACGAGTAAATCCCGCCTTCCTCACGCGAAATCGTGGAGTCAAAAAAGTTGACAACATCGAACGGGTTGACATTCTTGAATTCGAGCGCCTCGCAGACATACTTGTTCGTCTGGGCCTTATTGGTCGTCCGCAGAACCTTCACCACATTCTGGAGTTCGTCACGCAACGAGGCCGAAGCCGCAGCGGATCCCTTCGAGTGGAGCGCAACCGCCGGATTGGACTTCTCTTGCTTGCCTTGCGTGTCTCCACCGGCCAGGGCGGACGGGGAGAGAGGCGCCACCAGCGCGGTCCAGAGACCCAGCGCCAGGGACAGGGACACAATCTTTCGTGCCATTGTTTCTTCCTCCATTCGAAGGGAATATGCCAACCCGGACAAAAGGTTGCCCGGGGAAACCGCCGTTTTCTTACATCGTCTTTCTTCTCGGGATTGCCCACTTTTAAGCCGAGAGCCGAAGCCTCGGGATACCCCAGTCCTTCACGTCTTCCTCTTCTGCTGCCGCAGAAGAACCACCTCAATGCACCCCAACCCTACTTGGCGGGCGAAATCCCTCCATTCCCGGAAGGCGCTCCCGGAGAAACCGGAACAGGGGAATTCGGCCCTGGAGTCGGGACCTGTTCTGGAGTCGGGACAGGCGCCCCGGCCGACGGTGGAGCCGGCTGGGCCTGCTGGGGAATACGTTTCACCGGATTGCGAACCTGTTCCTGAAGTTGCTGAAACAGGTTCGAATCCTCCGGGTACGGAATCTCATTGCTTTCCGGGGTCCGCACAAAAGGCTGAGCCTCACGCCACACACGCCCCTGATAGGGGTCCACAAAACAGGACCGGGTGACCGCTTTACCGTCGGCGGCCGCTCCCGTCAGGTTGATGTGCCATTTCAGAAACCCCATCTCATCCTGCACCAACATCGCATCGGCGTTCTCGACCGGAGTCTGGAATTTTCCGGCGGCCAGTTGAATCGCATCGTCCCGCGTGAGCAACCCGTTCAGGTAACGGTGCAGCAGGACGCGATTGCCCTGAACTGAAAAAGCAAACGGCTGGGCATGAATCCTGGAATCGTTCCCCGTTTGGTAGGTCGCCAGAAGGACGAAATCGCCTCGCTCAACGGTCAATTGCGTGAACAGGAACGTCCGCTGGCAATTTCCCGCCGGTTCGATCTGCCAGGTTTCACGGGAATTGGGCTGTTCCTTCACGGAGAAAACCGGCAGGATTTCCCGGATGGCCTTCTGTCCCGCCGCAGCCGCAGGACGCAGAAGAAAGGAGACCGTCTGATGGTTCAACTCGGCGCATTGGACGGTATTGCCGGACGCATTCACCAGTTGAAGAGTCAGAGCCACCGCCTGCCCCGGGGCAAATAAATTGACCTCACTCTGAATCCGAAGTTGCAAAGCAGAAGAGGAATCTGAATTGAATCCCAAGCGGCTGCACGCGCAGAGGAATAGGGCATGAAGCGCCAGCAAGAGAAGAAAAAAATGACGACGAAATTTTTGCATGGTCCGTTCTACCGATCTACCTCAATTACACGATTTCTGGTTACAGAAAAATGTACGGTTTTCCCTCTTTCCAAGGTTTTCCACCTTGTTGTTCCTCATTTCCGTTCGATAACAAAGAAAACCCATGATACGACAGAAAGTTTCGTCAGACGTTTCCCCGCGCGTAATAGACCACAGGTGTTTCAGGAAGCGCAAGAGAATCTTCAGAATTCCCGAGAAAACGGTGACTTTAATCTCTCCGTCAGTCGTCCTCGTAGCAGGCCCGCTGTCGGCGGTACGGTTCGACCAGGCGGATTCTGGCGTGAAGACCGAGCCGCTCGAACACGTGCAGCCGCACGTGCGCGCGGGTCAGTTCCAGGTCGCGCATTTCGCTCCCGGTCCAGCTGGCGCCGATCGAAATGCTGATCCGCAGTTCCTCCACCCCTTCTTCCTCGATCACATCCATCGAGACATCGGCGCCGGGCACCAGGTCGTGAACCACCTCGTTGATCTGGTGGGGCGAAACGCGCACCCCATTCACCAGGAAAATATCGTCGGAACGCTCGAACGTCGGGGCAAACCGCAACAGCGTTCGGCCACAGGGACAGGGCTCCTGGATCAGCCGGGTCAGATTTCCGGTCCGGTACCGCAACAGGGGCACCGCCTCACGCGTCAGGGTGGTCAGAACCAACTCGCCCTGTTCTCCCTCGGCCACCGGCTGCCCAGTCTGGGGATTGACCGCTTCCGCCAGAACGTGGTCCTCGCTCAGATGCAGACCCTTGTGTTCGCAACACTCGGTCGCCAACCCCGGCGCGGTCATTTCCGACAGACCGAAACTGGCAAAAGCCTCGACCTTCAGCGCATCCTCGATTTCCTGACGCAACTCACTCGACCAGACTTCTCCCACAATCAGCGCCACACGCAGGGAAAGCGCCGTGGCCTCAAAATTCTGAACCACCCGACCCAACTGGAGCGCCTGAGTCGGCGTCGCCACCAGAACCGTGGCGCGATAGGCCCGCATGACTTCCGCCTGACGCTCGGGCGAAAGGCCCGGACAGGGAATCACCGAAGCGCCCAGCGCCTCGGCGCCCGACTGCGCTCCCATCGCGGCGGAATCGAGCGCGTAATCCAGGGAAATCTGAATGACATCCGCCGAGGTCACCCCGGCGCTGACAAACGCCCGCTCGGACATCTGGGTCCAGTTCGCAATATCGTTGCGGGTGTACCCGACCACAATGGGGCCCCCCGCCCCCGCAGCGGGTTGCAGGCGCAGCACATCGTGAAGCGGAACGGCAAACAATCCGTAAGGCTGGTGCGCAACCAGATCTTCCCGTTTGGTCAAAGGAAGCCGGGCCAGATCCTTGAGGGAATGGATATCCTCGGGCAGAAACCCCGCCTGATCGAAAAGATCCCGGTAATAGGGGACGTGCCGGTAGGCGCGGTTCGCCGTGGCCTGCAGACGTTCAATCTGGATCTGGCGCAAGTAGTCCCGATCGGCGGTTTCGATTTTCGGGTGGTGGATACTCACGGAAAATCCTCCTCTTCCTTTTTGGCTCGATACTGCGATTCGGAAAAATAGATCCTCATCGCGCGCCGGACGGCTGTTCTTCGACCCATCCCTCCTGGTACCCCCGGCCCAGATAGGCACGTTGCACATCGGGGTTATTGCGCAGCGAATCGCAGTCCCCTTCGATTACGATCTGGCCCGTCTCGAGCACGTACCCCCGGTCGGCGGATTTCAGCGCCAGGTTGGCGTCCTGTTCCACCAGGAGAATCGAGAAATCGGAACTGAGCAGTTCGCGCAGTTTCCGGAAAATCTCCCGCGCAATTTTCGGCGCCAGGCCCATTGAGGGCTCATCGAGCAGCAGGATCGAAGGATGCGACATCATGGCGCGTCCGATCGCCAGCATCTGCTGCTGCCCCCCGGAAAGGGTCCCCGCCGGTTGCCGGCGCCGTTCCCTGAGAATCGGGAAAAGGGTAAAAATCTCTTCTATATCCTCAGCCGTACTGTTTCCCCGATGGGTATAAGCGCCCAGAATCAGATTCTCTTCCACGCTCAGGGGCGCGAAAAGCTGGCGTCCCTCGGGCACAAGCGCCAGCCCCCGCCGAACCAGTTGCTCGGCCGGGAGACGGGTGATCTCGCGCCCCTGAAGCAGAATCCGCCCGGACATGGGACGGATCAGGCCGGACAACGTGTTCAACAGGGTACTCTTGCCACACCCGTTTGCGCCGATCAGAGCCACAATCTCGCCCGGCGACACATGGAGCGAAACGCCCTTGAGCGCCACAATGGGACCGTATCCGCCGGTGAGGTTCTCAATGCTCAACATAGGCAATCAATCCTCGTCCGAGCCCAGATAGGTGGCAATCACTTTCTCGTTCTCCTGAATTTCGCGCGGAGTCCCCTCCGCCAGGGGAGTCCCGTGATCGAGCACCAGCACCCGGTCGGAAATGTCCATGACCAGCGACATATCGTGCTCGACCAGCAGAATCGAGACCCCGCGCTGACGGATGGACCGGATCAACTCGCCCAGATGCGTCGTCTCGCGGGTGTTGAGCCCCGCCGCCGGTTCATCGAGCAGCAACAGGCGGGGCCGTGCCGCCAGAGCGCGCGCCAGTTCCACCCGGCGTTGCTGGAGAAATGGAAGCGTGTCCACCGGCGCGTCGGCCAAATGAGCGATATCGAGCCGGTCCATCTGCTCGAGCGCCTCCTGACGCAAGACCCGCTCCTCCCGGCGCTGCCAGGGGAGGTACAACAGAGAACTCAGAAACCCGCACCGTCCCCGACTGTGGCAACCGATCAGGACATTTTCCAGCACGGTCAAATGGGCAAACAACCGAATGGTCTGCCAGGTGCGCGCCATGCCCAGCGCGGCAATCTGGTAAGGGGGCCGTTTCTCGATCCGGGTCCCTTCAAACTCGACGGTCCCGTCCGAGGGGGACACGATCCCGCTCAGGCAGTTGAAAAAGGTGGTCTTCCCGGCGCCATTGGGACCGATCACGGCAAAAATCTGCCCCGGCATCACCGCACAGCTGACCCCCTGCACCGCATGAACGCCGCCGAAGTGCCGCGAAAGGTTCTGGACTTTGAGAATCGGTTCCTGCATCGTGTTCGTCACTTTGACTGCCGGTAAAATATGGCCGCAACGAGAGGCTGCCAGGGTTATATTCCTGGGTGCCTTGGTCACTTCGCCTCCCGAAAGGAAACGAAGGCCTGCACAAAGGCTTCCGAATCGTCGGGCGAAAGAACAATCAATTTCCCCACCTTCATTTTGATGATCACGAGAGAATCGTTCCGGGTTGTATAAGCTCGGAATGATCCCATCCGTTTATTCCAGAAGAGACCGATACTTCCGTACAACCCACCGGATCCAAAAACCCGCAGAGTCCCGGAGAAATCCGCGGATTGGGCGATTTGGACATTTTCAATGTCCCCGAGGGGGATCACGATGTCCCGTCCCAGACGGGAGACCCCGATTTTCTCGGAGGTCATGTAGTATTTCAGTGGGGCGAAAAACGCCGGGATCACCACCACGGCCAGACAGACTGAGACCGTGACCACACAGGCCAGAGATTTTCCGATCGTCTTGTCCGGATCCGAGAAACCTGTGACTGAAAACAGCACGATCAAGAACAGGATCAAACAGAACACCCCCCCGGTTATCCACCGGGTCATCCGTCCCCATGAGCAGTTGAAAGTTCTGTTTTCCATCGTTTTCAGATCTCTCGCCAGCTTCCTCAAATACGAACAGGGATTGTTCCCATATCTTTCTCATCCCCCCGATCAGGAGGCCTTGATTTCCCCGCTTTGTTTCTTCCGAACGATCTTGCGGTACAGCCACCGGGAAAAGTCGCCGGCGCCCAGCAGAATCCCCTGGGGCACGAACATGGTAATCACCAGCAGAACCACGCCATAGACCACCAGCCAGTAATTCTCCATCCACGACAGCCATTCCGTCAGCGACCCCATCAGAAGCGTCCCAACAACCGCCCCCCACACGGTCCGCATCCCCCCCACCACGACCATCACCACCAGCAGAATGGACTTCGCCGAGCCGAACTCGTCCGGGGTCAGGTAGGAAAAGGAGTGCGCGTACAGACTGCCCGCCAGCGAAGCGTACACAGCCGAGAGGACAAAGATCTGGATCTTGTAACGGGCCGTGGGAACCCCCAGCACGACCGCCGCTTCCTCGCCGTCATGAATTGCCCGCAGAGCACGCCCCACCCGCGAGTGGATCAGGTTCAGGGCCAATACCAGTCCCAGAAATGCGACGGTCCAGACCAGATAGAAAACCGCCCGCTCGTTGGTCAACGTGTTGAAAACCACCAGAGGCTGGGAACCGGGCCACCCCACCGTCAGAGGCGCCCCGCCGCGAATGCCCGAAGAACCGCCCGTCAGCGTGATCCACCCATCCAGAACAATCCGGACAATCTCGCCGAAGGCCAGCGTAGCCATTGCCAGATAGTGTCCACGCAATCGCAGCGACGGCATGCCGACCAGCAGGGCCACCCCCGCGGCCAGAACCGCCGACAGGGGAATCGTCACCCAGGGCGACCACCCCAGCTTCGCCGAACAGAGCGCCGACGTGTAGGCCCCCACCGCATAAAAAGCGCTCTGCCCGAGTGAAATCTGTCCCGCATACCCCATCAGCAGCGAAAGCCCGATGGCCATCAGCGCCAGAGCGCCCAGCGGAATGAACTGATAGAGCGTATTCCCCAGCGCCACGGGTGCCAGGGCGATGCAGAGAGCGAAGAGGCAAAGTCCGATCAGATTGGAACGGCCCATAAAAGGATTCTCAGGTTTTCTCCGTGTTTGACGTCAGCGGAAATACGCCTCCGCCGGTTTTCAGAATTCTTTCAGACGGTTGAGCGCCGCGTTGCCAAAAAGCCCGCTGGGACGCACAAAAAGCACGATCAACAGGACGGAAAGCGCCACAGCGTCCTTGTAGGTCGAGTCCACAAAACCCGCCACGAGAGACTCGATCAAAGCCAGCGCAATCCCCGCCACCACCGCCGCGGTGTTGTTGCCCAGCCCCCCCAGAACCGCCGCGCTGAACCCCTTGAGGCCGAACATGCTGCCACTCGAATACTCCATGTTGGTGATCGGAACCACCACCGCGCCCGCCAGCGCCCCGATCCCCGCCGACAACCCGAACGCGAGCATCACCATGAGGCGGGAATTGATCCCCACCAGCCGGGCGGCCACGCGGTTGTACGAGCAGGCTCGCATCGCCTTGCCCGTGAGCGTGTGGTTGAAGAAAAGCGTCAGCGCAACAGTCACCACCGCGAGCGACACCCACACAAACACTTCCTGACGCTCGATGGCCACGCGCGCAAAACGAATCGGCTCCGTCCCCAGAAAGGCGGGCATGTAATAGACGTTCTTTCCCCAGATGAGCATGGCGGCGCCTTTCAGGAGAAAGGACCCCCCAATGGTCAGAATCAGCAAGGTCAAAACCGTCGGATTGCGCAGGGGACGGATCGTCAGGCGCTCCAGCGTCACCCCGATCAGGGTGACCAGACACACAGCCGTCAGAATCGCCACCGGCACGGGCAAGCCCCAGCGAGTCGCGCCCCACACGGTCAACATCCCACCCAGCATCACGAACTCGCCCTGCGCCAGATTGATGATCCCCGTCGCGTTGTAGATGATATTGTACCCGATCGCCACCATGGCATAAATACTGCCCACGGCGAGACCACTGACGAGCAGTTGGAGAACACGTTCAAGCATATCCGGCATTCAGGTCAAGTTCCCCATCCTGCAATCCCGTCCCATATAACAGGACGGGGAAATCGTTTTCTCGAACCTCCAGGGGTATTGCCGCCCCCTCTGACGAGTTCCCCGGCTCTCTTCTCGTACTGCGGAATCCGAAGCCTGAATCCGGGGAGGAAATGCGTCACTTGGGCGCGATCAAGAACGCGCCGTTCTTGACGGTCAGCATCTCGAACGCCTCTTTGGTCAGACCCGTATGGTCAGTCGGCGAAAGATTGAAGACCCCGGCCGTCCCCTTGAAATCCCGGATCGTCTCCAGATGGTCGCGAATCGCCTTGCGGTCGGCGCCCTTCTTTTCGATCGCGTCGGCGATCATGTAAAGCGCGTCGTAAACGTGTCCCCC